>JBDSEP010000006.1:0-2888 GCA_039919985.1 Tepidiformaceae bacterium
TTTATCACTCGGCCCGCCCTTCGCTCTTCGCGGGCTTGCTCTGTACGCTTGTGGTCATGAACGAAACGCTGCGCTCGCGCACACGGGTGGTGGTCACCGGCATGGGCGCCATCACTCCCCTTGGCCAAACCGTGGGCGAGTTCTGGGACAACCTGGTTGCAGGCAACTCCGGCATCCGCCCAATGACCCTCGCCAACACCGATGCCTTCCCCTGCAAGGTGGCCGGCGAGGTGCAGAACTGGGAGCCCACAAAGTTCATCGAACGCAAGGCCTCGCGCAGGATGGCGCGCTTCGCCCAGTTTATGGTCGCCGCCGCTGGTCAGGCGCTGGAAGATGCCGCGCTCGACTTCTCCGTCGAAGATCTCGAACGCGTGGGCGTTATCGTCGGCAATGGCGGCGGCGGCTACCCAGATATCCAGGATGCCGCCGAAACGCTTTTCAAGCGCGGCGGCATGAAGATCGACCCCCTCTACCTTGCGCGCAGCCTCGGCAACATGGCCGCCGCCCAGGTTGCACTGCAGTACGGTCTGCGCGGCTACAACGGCACCATCGTCACCGCTTGTGCGGCCGGCACGCAGGCCATCGGTGAAGCCGCGATGCTGATCCGCTCGGGTCGCGCCGAGGTCGTCCTCACCGGCGGCTGCGAAGCGGGCATCACCGAACTCGGCCTTGCCGCGTTCAGCGTGATGCGCGCGCTCACCAGCCACAACGAAGTGCCCGCCGCCGCCAGTCGCCCGTTCGACCTCACGCGAGACGGCTTCGCTCCCTGCGAAGGAGCCGGTGCGCTGGTTCTCGAAGGCGAAGCGCACGCCCTCGCCCGCGGAGCGCGTATCTACGCCGAGGTCGCCGGCTTCGGCTGCACGAACGACGCCTACCATGTCGCCGCCCCGCCCGAGGATGGCGAAGGCGCCGCCCGCGCGATGATCGAGGCTATCCGCGATTCAGGCTTCGCGAAGAACGAGATCGGCTACGTAAACGCCCACGCCACCAGCACCCCGCTCGGAGACACTGCTGAGACGAACGCCGTCAAGAGAGTCTTCGGCCCGGACGCCTACGGCGTGCCCGTGAGCGCCACCAAGAGTCTCATTGGGCACGGTCTCGGGGCCAGCGGCGGCCTCGAGACAATCGCCACCGTGAAGACAATCGAGACGGGCACCATCCACCCCACCATCAACCTCCACACCCCGGACCCCACCTGCGACCTGGACTACGTACCCAACGTCGCCCGCAAGGCTGAGGTCCGCGTCGCCCTGAAGAATAGCTTCGGCTTCGGTGGGCAGAACAGCTGTCTCATCCTCGCCCGCTACGAACCGTAAACCCTAGCTTCGACGCCTACGCACTACCGTATTTCGCTACCTCAGCCGACATGCGCAGCGGTGCGATTATCGCGCTCTTCTCGTTCGCCCCCCAGTCCTCACGCGGCACCATCCACATCACTTCGAACTCGTTGCCGTCCGGGTCCTGGCCATAGAGTGACTTCGTTGCTCCATGGTCGCTCTGGCCGGTGAGGGCGCCAAGGTTCGCCAGCAGCGTGTGCGCCTCCGCCAGGTCCTTAATCGTCGGCACCTCCCACGCCAGGTGGTAGAGGCCAGTCGAGCCGCGCGGCGGTTGCGGTGCATTGGCTCCCACCTCCATTAGCCCCAGGTCGTGGTGGTTCGTTCCGCCGCCAGCGCGCAGAAAGGCCATTCGACCTCCACCTTCGCGGGCGACCACTTCGAACCCGAATGCCTCTTCGTAAAACGCAACCGCGCGCTCTACGTCGCGCACGTACAGGACGGCATGGTTGAGACCTTTGACGGGGATAGACATCTTCGTTACTCCTTCGCCGCTATCTTGAGGCGGCCAGACGGGTGGCGATCTCGGCCACGCGGCGGCCCTGAAATCGGGCTGCCGCGAGGTCGCGTTCTTCGGGCTGCGAGCCCTTGATCGATACGTGTGAGGCACCGTACGGGTTGCCCGCCGCTTTCATCTCCGCGCTCCCGTAGCCGGGCGGGACGATGATCGAGCCCCAGTGATAGAAGGTGTTGTAGAGAGCGAGGAGCGTGCTTTCGAGCCCCCCGTGTCGGGTGGACGCGCTCGTGAACCCGCTCACCACCTTCTCTGTGAGTTTATCCTGCGCCCACAGCCCGCCCGTCTGGTCGAGGTACTGCTTCAGTTGGGCGGTCACATTCCCGAACCTTGTTGGCGAACCGAAAACGGCGCCGTCCGCCCACTCCAGGTCGTCCTGCGTGGCGATCGGCTCGTCCTTCACCGCATCCCGGTGGGCGGCCCACTTTGGGTTGCGTTGGATCGCCTCTTCCGGTGCCAGCTCGGCCACGCGCCGCAACCTCGTCTCTGCACCAGTCTCGCGCGCGCCCGCCTCCACAGCCTCGGCGAGCAGGCGCAAGTTGCCGGTGGCGCTGTAGTAGATGATGGCGACGTGAATCATGCGGCTCCCGAGCAAACTACTTTTCGTTAGTCACCATGACAGAGTAGCCGAGGCGTTGTCAACGGCCGCCGCTCGCTGCCCCACGGCGTCCGCGCCTGGCCGTGTGCTACCATCGTCTCAACGTCAATTTCTCATGGGCCCGGCGGCACGGGCAGTGGAGCAGATTTCCTGGACTCCGAAACCCTCGCCCAACGGGCCGTCGATGTTCTTTCCGACCACCAGGCGTTGGACATCGCCCTCCTCGATATCTCTCGGACAGCGTCCTTCACCGACTACTTCGTGATCGCCACGGCGCAGTCACCGCTGCAGTTCAACGCGCTCGCCGATTACCTGGAAGAGTCGCTTAAACCAGAGGGCCACGACATTCGTCACCGCGAAGGCTCGCCCAACAGCGGCTGGGTCCTTCTCGATTTCGGGGACCTCATCGTGCACATCTTCTCGCCCGATCAGCGCGCCTACT
>JBDSEP010000062.1:0-2968 GCA_039919985.1 Tepidiformaceae bacterium
TTGCGGCGCTGGTGCAACGAAGCCGATCGAAGACTACCGACGGGACGACCGTACGCCAGCCTTCGCCATCCAGGACGGTGCTGCGGAAGATTTTCGCACCCAGTTCGACGCCGTTGTGGCCGAACTCGCCGCCCTTTTCGAATTCGGCACGGAGGCCCAGCTCAACGCCGAGGTGCCGCAGCCAGCCGACCCGAGCATGACCCGCAGTGGCGTCGGCTGCCTGATCCACGGCGCTGGCCACCTTCGCGAGCACGTCGGCCAGGCGCAACTGATGCGCGACCTCTGGCTCGCGCGAAAGGCGTAACTACTCGCGGCTGATCTGGCGCATTACATCCGTCGCCGCGCCATCTGGCGCAGCAATTTCGACTACTCGCTCGGTCACGTCGTCGTATTCCAAATGCAGTGCGCGGCACATGGTCGCGTGCAAGCGGTAGGTACATACAGCAAACGTCAGTTCCAGGATCGCCTCGTCGGCCAGGAACGACTTGAGCCGATCGAACGTGGCGTCCTGTACGCGCCCATCGGCGAGCACCAGTTCATCGGCGTAAGCGAGGATCGCCCGGTCCTGCGCATCGAACGTCTCCGCGCTGGCCCAAGAGGGGATCGTTGCGAGCTTCTCTGCGGGCACGCCAGCCGCCCGCGCCGCTTTGCAGTGCTGCGAAAAGACGAATTGACTCCCCGCCGTGAATCCGGCCCGCGTCAGCGCGAGTTCTCGCTGGTACGGCGTGAGCACCCGCTTCGGACTGTTGAAGAGCCCGAACTGCCCCACCGCCGAGTTGAAAATGTCCGGCACCAGTGCGAAGACCGTCCACCAGTTGCCGGGAGTACCAGTGGCCGTACCCGGTGCTTCGACAGGGTCTCGGCTCCCGAAAAGGCGCGCGTACATGCTGGCGACTTCTGGTGCCGCCTCCCCGAGCGGGACTTGTCGGAGACGTGGCATAGCAAACTCCAAGGTTGGGCTAGGAGAATCTTACTTGGTTGGGGTGGTGCCGACTTCCTGCGCCCGGGTGTAAGCTAGCTTTCATACGTCAATCCGGAGGCAATCATGCGCCCAGAGAATAGTGAGTTCGAGCTTCGCGGGATTAATCACCTTGCCCTCGTCTGCCGCGATATGCAGCGCACCGTCGATTTCTACAGTGGCGTCCTTGGGATGCCGCTCATCAAAACGATCGAGCTGCCGCGCAACTACGGGCAACATTTCTTCTTCGATATTGGAAACGGGGACTCGCTCGCATTCTTCTGGTTCCCCAACGCCCCCGAACGTGCACCGGGAATCTCCTCCGCTGCGCATTGGCCCGGCGACGGCGAAATCGTCACCGCCCACGGCTCCATGAACCACGTTGCTTTCGACGTCTCGCCGGAGCGCTTCGATGAGTATGTGCAGAAGCTGCACGACAAGGGGATTGAAACCTCGAAGGTCTACAACCACGATGAGAGCCCCTCGCAGGCGAGCCGCGAGATGCATCCGGGCGTCTTCGTGCGCTCCATCTACTTCATGGACCCGGATGGCATCCTCCTGGAGTTCGCCGCCTGGACGCGCGTTTTCGATTCCTCCGATGTGCGCCACCAGCCGGCGACGGCGGCGGATGCTGAGAAGGCGTTCGCGACCGCCAGCCCATAGTCTCCACCTCCAGAGCACCGGTTTTTGCCAGCCTGGGGACCTCGGCGACGCGGCTGCACGCGCAGCCTCGCTTTGAGTAGAATCGGGGCACGCCTGCATCAGGCCGAGAGGGTTTCATGAAATTCGGTGTCTTCTACGAACTCCAGCTCCCGCGCCCCTGGCATGAACGGAGCGAGTACGACCTCGTGCAGAACGCGCTCACCCAGGTGGAGCTGGCCGACAAGCTCGGCTACGACTACGCGTGGGAAGTGGAGCACCATTTCCTCGAGGAGTACTCCCACTCCTCCGCCCCGGAAGTATTCCTCGCCGCGGCCAGCCAGCGGACGAAGAATATCCGCATCGGGCACGGCATCATCCAGCTCCCCACCAACCACCCCGCGCGCGTGGCGGAACGCGTCTCGATGCTCGACCTTGTGAGCAACGGCCGCGTCGAGTTCGGCCTCGGCGAAGGCTCCAGCGTCACCGAGCTTCACCCCTTCGACCGGCGGTTCCGGGAGAAGCGGGCGGTCTGGGAAGACGCCGTCAAGGCGATCATCCCGATGTTCGGGCCAGAGGGCGTGGAGTACCACGGCGAGTATTACGACTTTCCGCTGCGCAACGTGCTCCCGAAGCCGCTGCAAAAGCCCCATCCGCCCCTCTGGGTGGCCTGCTCGCAACTCGAGACGATCGAAATGGCGGGACGCCGGGGCATCGGCGCACTCGGCTTCCAGTTCGTTAGCGCGGATGCCGCACACGCCTGGGTTCACGCCTACTACAACGCCTACACCAAGCACCTGGAGAAGCTCGCGGAGTACCAGACCAACCCGGCGATCGCCATCGTCAGCGGCTTTATGTGTGCACCCACGGACGAAGAGGCAAGGGCCAAGGCCGACGGCTGGACCTTCTTCCAGTTCACCCTCCAGTTCTACAACTCCCACGGACCCGTGGTGCCGAACACCGTCAACCTCTGGGAAGAGTTCCAGGCCTGGAAGCAATCGGACAAGGGGATGGCCGCGAACGCCAGCACAAGCGCTCTTATTGGCTCCCCGGAGACCATCCGCGCTCGCCTGCGCAAGTTCGAGGAATCGAATGTCGATCAGGTAATCCTACTTAACCAGGCGGGCAACAACACCCACGAGGACATCTGCTCCAGTCTCGAACTCTTCGCGCGCGAAGTGATGCCGGAATTCCACGACCGGGAACCGGAGCACCAGGCCTGGAAATTGAAGGTCCTCTCCGGAGAGATCGAACTCGAAGAGGTTGATACTTCGCGCTTCAACCGTCCTTCCAACCAGACTCCTGCCAGCAAGCTCAAGGAGCAGGGGCTGACGCCGGAGGCCGCCGCCGTTTCCGGCAGCCCTGCCTGAA
>JBDSEP010000064.1:0-8081 GCA_039919985.1 Tepidiformaceae bacterium
GGAATCGAGGTAACGGCCGCGCCGAGCTTGCGTTACGCGCGCTGGGAGAAGCTCTGCTGGAACATCCCGTTCAACGGCTTGAGCGTGGCGGGAGGGGGAATCGGGACGCAGACGATTGTTCGCGACAGCCTGCTGAGAGCGACGGCCGAGCGGGCGATGCGGGAGGTGGTGGCCATCGGCAACGCGGACCTCGCGGCGGCCGGTTCTAAAGCGCGGCTCGGGGCCGAGGGGATCGTCGAATCGATGTTCGCTCAGACCGACACGATGGGGGAGTACCGGACGAGCATGGCTATCGACTACGTGCTGGGCCGGGAGATGGAGTGCGAAGCGATCCTCGGTGAGCCTGTGCGTCGCGCGCATCGATTGGGAGTGCAGGCGCCAACGGTGGAGACGCTTTACGCGCTCGTGCGTGCGGCTGGGATGCGGCAGCGCGGAGAGATGGTGGCGCTCACGCCCGCAGACGTCGCGACGGCACCGCCGTCGGTTGCTTGAAGCGACTCTGGTGGACGACTACACTGCGGGCGACCGGCAGGCAGCCGGCCGCGAGGAGTAGACCCGATGGACGTCCGCGACTTTCTGACCGATGGCATCAGCCAGCTGAACGAGTGGCTGGAGAATGCGCTAAAGGAGGTGAGCCCGGAGCAGATGAACTGGCTGCCTGAGGGCCAATCGGTGAGCATTGGCTTCAACGCCTGGCACATTCTTCGCACGGAAGACAACATCACGAACTTTGTGATGCAGCGGAAGAACCCGGTATGGATGGAGGACGGCTTCGTGGACCGTATGGGGTTGCCGAAAGTGGCCCAGGGGACGGGGATGGGGCTGGAAGAGGCGCGCGCAATGACAATCGCGGATCCCGCAGCGCTTCTGGAGTATTCAGGCGCGGTGGCGAAGAGCTGCCTGGCATTCCTGAAGGATGTCCCGTTGGAAACGCTCGAGGAGATTCAGCTGATCAAGCCGCTCGGCGAGATGCCGCGGTGGAAGGTATTCCGACAGGTGGTTATGACGCACGGCTTCATGCACCTGGGCGAAATCAACGCGCACAAGGGGCAGCTGGGACTCTCGTTCGGGATTTAGCCGGGGAGCTCAGTCGTCGCGCTGGCTGCGGAGGAACTCCTCGATGTCCAAAACGAGGTCCTCGCCGGCAGGGAGCGGGGTGCCCTCGGCAGGTGGAGTTGACTGGCCGGAATCCAGTTCAGACTCAAGCCGTCGGACGTACTCCAGCACGTCGGAATTGCCCGAGATCGCGGTGTTGATTTCATCGACAAAGCGCGAGCCTGCAGATTCCAGCTCGCTGTAATCGATCTCGATCTGGAGGATCTTCTGGAGGCGGCGGAGGAGGGCAATGGTCGCGGGTGGGTTCTGCGAGGTGGTTATGTAGTGAGGAACGTTCGCCCAGAGACTAGCCGCCCGCACTTCGCGTTCGCGAAGCATCTGGTGCAGGACCCCCACGATGCCGGTCGGGCCTTCGTAGTTGGAGACCGCGAGATCGAGGTCCTTCGCTACGGCGACATCGAAGGCGCTGCCCGTCACGCGGACATCGCGAGTGTGGGGGACGTCGGCCATCAAGGCGCCAAGTGAGACGGCGAGCTTCACATTCATTTCGCGAAAGAGGCCCGCATAGGCGTCGGCAAATGTGCGCCAACGGAGGTTGGGCTCGAGGCCGATGGCGACCACGATGTCGTGCGGCCCGGTGGGATTTCGGGCGTAAAAGAAATCGTTGGCGGGCCAGCTAATTTCGCGCTCGTTGCGGGCGTTCATGCGCACCGTGGGCCGCGTATCGCGGAAGTCGATGAATGGCTCCGGGTCGATGCTGGCGAACTTACGGGCGCCCAGGCGGCGGACGACGAACCGGGCGGCGTTGGTGGCTGCTGAAGCTGCGTCGTTCCAGCCGGCGAAGGCGACGACCGCCACCGGGTCGTGCAGATCTGGCTGGCGGTCGAGTTGGAGAAATTCCACCTATCGAGGATAGCAGAGCGAGGGCCGGCGCTAGTGGGAGAGGGGCACCCAGGCGCTCACCCTGGTTCCGCGGCCGCTCGAACTCGTGACGGAGACCTCCCCGCCTATCGCCGCAACCCGTTCGCGCATGGACCGCAGGCCGAGGTGTCCGGGAAACTCTGCGGCAGTATCGAAGCCCGAGCCGTCGTCGTTCAGGTCGAGAATCACGCGGCCGTCAGGCGTTTGGAGGGTGACTGCGACATGGGTGGCATGTGCGTGCTTCACGGTGTTGTGTGGTCGAACGACGCCAGCAGATCGGGATGTTGAGGGCGATCGGCTTCCAGCGGAGCACGATTTCGATGGCCTTTCTGCTGGAATCGAGCTTCATTGCGGTGATGGGCATCCTCTCGGGGGTAGTCGGCGGCGCGATTATCGGGCGCAAACCTGATCACCTTTGGGAACCTCGGTGGTGGGACGGGCAGCGTACCATTCACGCTGCCGTGGAACGAGATCATCGTGATGGTAGTGGCCGCCTACGGTTTCTCGCTCCTGATGACCGGGTGGCCTAGCCGCGGCGCGGCGCGCGTGCCGGTGGCGGAGGCGCTGCGCTACCGGTAAACGAGCGTGCGGGGGCCAGGCATCGCGCCGGGCCCTCGCACGTTTGCAAGCTGGGGCCACGAAGGTAGAGTGTCCGAGCAGAGGCGGCTGACGGAGGTGGTTCGATGAGTGACGGCTCGATGGACGGCATTACGCGCGCCATTGCAGCGCGAGCGCGGGGCATTACGTTCGACGCGCTGCCCGGGGACGTGGTGGTTCTCGCCCGCCAGTGCCTTCTGGATTGGATGGGGGTAACACTCGCCGGCGCAGACGAACCGCTGGCGCGAATGCTCCGCGAGGAAGCGTTGGAGGCGGGCGGAAATCCACAGGCGACCGTGATTGGGAGCGCAGTGAAGAGCAGCGTGGGGCAGGCCGCGCTAATCAATGGTGCCGCCTCGCATGCGCTGGATTTTGACGACGTGCAGATGATGATGAGCGGCCACCCCTCCGTGCCCGTAATCCCGGCGCTGTTGGCGCTGGCCGAGCATCGCGGAGCCTCGGGTCGGGAGTTCATCGCGGCGTTCGTGGCGGGCGTGGAGCTGGAATGCCGGGTCGGCGCGCTGGTGATGCCCGGGCACTACAGCACCGGGTTCCATGCGACTGGTACGCTGGGGACGTTCGGGGCGGCGGCAGCCTGTGCCCACCTGCTTGGACTGGACGAAGGGCAGTGGCTGCACGCGATGGGAATTGCCGGGGCGCAGGCAGCGGGGCTGAAGTCGATGTTCGGGACGATGTGCAAGCCGCTACATGCGGGCAAGGCCTCGGCGAACGGGCTGCTCGCAGCGACCCTGGCAGCCCGGGGCTTCACGAGTAACCAGGCGGTGTTGGAGGTCGCGCAGGGCTTCGCAGCGACACAGACGGCGACGCCGAACCCGGAGCGCGCGCTCAGCGGCCTCGGTGAGGACTGGGCGCTGCGCGGCGTGCTCTTCAAATACCACGCCGCCTGCTACGGGACGCACGAGACGATCGAAGGCGTGCTCCGGCTCAAGAACGAGCATGGGCTGAGGGCCGAGGATGTGCAGCGCATTTCCCTGACGGTGCCTCGGGGCAACCTGGCGATGTGCAACATCGAGGAGCCGTCCACGGCTCTCGAAGGCAAGTTCAGCCTGCGATTCACGGCTGCGCTGGCGCTGGCCGGGGAGGACACGAGCGAACAGGCGTTCACGGACGGAGCGGTCCGGCGTCCGGAGCTTGTCGCGCTGCGGAATCGGGTGCAGGTAGCGGGGCGCGAAAAGGGCGCAGGTACGGATGTGGTGATCAGCACGACATCGGGGGCGGAGCTTCGCACCTCGGTGAACCTGGAGACGCCCGCGGAGGACCTCAACCTGCAACTCGTGCGGCTGGAGGCGAAGTTCAGTTCGCTCGCTCGGCCCGCGATCGGGGACTCGGTGGCGGACGCTCTGCGCACGCGAATCGGCAGGCTTGAGGACGAAGACTCCTTGGCGAATCTCGTTTCGCTGGCTGCTGCCCGCGAGGTTGCGAGGGTATGAGCGAAGAGATGGTGGCGCGGGCGCGTAAGCGTCCGAAAGGCAACCAGTTCGAAGATTTCAGCGTGGGGCAGGTCTTCGAGCATCACTGGGGAAGGACGGTCAACGAGGGCGACAACAGCCTTTTCAGTGCGCTAACGCTGAGCTACAACCCCCACTACTTCAACGCCGAGTACGCCCGCTCGAACGGCCACGCTGGCGTACTGCTAAACGCGAACCTGGTTTTTCTCACGGTCTTTGGTCTCTCCGTGGAGGACAACAGCGAATCAGGCGGGCTCTTCCTGGGCGTGGAGGAGCTGACCTTCTGGCAGGATTGCTACCCGGGCGACACGCTGACTGCGCGAAGCACGGTGCTGGAGAAGCGTGAATCCGATAGCCGACCGGAGCAGGGCATCGTCACGTGGCATACCGAAGGTTTCAACCAGCGAGGTGAGCGGGTCATCGACTTTAGGCGGACGAACTTTGTGATGAAGAGGCTAGCTCAATGAGCTACCTGACTGAAGAACGGCTGATGATCCAGCAGACGGCGCGCGAGTTCTCCTTGAAGGAAGTGCTGCCGGTCGCCAATGAGCTGGATAAGGTGAAGGGCGATATCCCGATGGAGCTTCGGGAGAAGATGGGGGCGCTTGGCTATTTCGGGATGCGCATTCCGGAGCGGTACGGCGGCTCGGAGCTTGGCGTATTCGAATACATCCTCGTCACGGAGGAGTTGGCGCGGAGCTGGATGAGCGTGGCGAGCATTATCGCGCGCGGGAACGGGCTGGGCGGTGGCTTTAGCGACGAACAGAAGCAGAACTACCTCCCGCGGATGGCCCGCGGGGAGTTCCTCGGCGCGGTGGCTCTCTCCGAAGCGGATGCGGGCTCGGACCTCGCGAATATCCAATGCCGCGCCCGGCGGGACGGAGACGAATGGGTAATCAACGGAAACAAGATGTGGTGCACATTCGCGGACGGGGCGGACTACATGACGGTGCTCTGCCGCACTGAAGAGATGGACGAGAAGCGCCGACACGCCGGGACCAGCATGTTCTTCTTCGAAAAGGAACGTGGGAAGCTGCCTGAGGGGGTGACGGGCACGCCCGTCAATAAGATCGGGTATCACGGCTGGAAAACGTGGGAGCTTCGCTTCGACGACTTCCGCGTGCCGCTTTCGGCGCAGCTAGGGCAGGATCGGGGGTCAGACGACCGCGGCTTCAAGTCGGCGGTCGGCTTTCTAGAGGGTGCGCGGGCGCATACGGCGGCGCGGGCAGTGGGGCTGGCGCGAGGCTCGCTCGACGACTCGATCGTGTACGCGAAGCAGCGGGTGCAGTTTCGCCAGCCGATCGCAAGCTTCCAGGCGATCCGCTTCAAGCTGGCGGAGATGGCGGCCGAGATAGAGGCGGCACGGCAGCTCACCTATTTCGTCTGCGACGCCATCGATACCGGACGGCGGTGCGACAAGGAGGCGGGCATGGCGAAGTGGTTCGCGAGCGAGATGGCGGAGCGAGTGACGAGCCAGGGTTTGCAGATCCACGGAGGCTACGGATACACCACGGACCTCCCGATCGAGCGCTACTGGCGGGACGCGCGGCTCACGAAGATCTTCGAAGGGACGAGTGAAATCCAGTTGCGGATCATCTCCGACCGGATTATTGGAGACCGCTGATGGCAGGCTCAATGACCGCCAACGACAACTACTTTGAGGACTTCCACGTAGGTGACGCCTACCAGCACGCTCGTGGCAAAACGGTCACGGAGATGGACAATGTGCTGATCACCAACCTGGTGATGAACACAGCGCAAGGGCATTTCAACGAAGATCAGATGGCGAAAGGTCCGCTGGGCCACCGTATCGTCTTCGGCGGGATCACGGCGGCGATGGTCATTGGGCTGGCGATGCAGGACACGGGCGAGAATGCGCTGCGGGAGCTGGCGTTGAACAAGATCCGATTCCGCACGCCGGTGTTCCATGGCGACACGCTGTATGCCTACAGCGAAGTGCTGGAGACCAGCGATAGCTCCCGCGCGGACGCCGGCGAGGTGCTCTTCCGGCACCTTGGGTTGAACCAGGACGGGAAGACGGTGTTCGAGGGGGAGCGGCGGGTGTTGATTCGTCGGCGGCCCGGAGCGGCGGACTAGAGGCTGCCGACGAGCTCCTTCGCCTGTATGCGCAGTTCGGCGCGAAAGTCGGGATGGGCGATGCTGATCAACTCTTCGGCGCGCTGACGATGGTTCTTATCGAGCAGGCGGGCGATGCCGTGTTCAGTGACGATGGTATCGGCGAGGTAGCGCGGGATCGTCACCATGGTGCCCGCTTCGTGGCGTGCAACGACCTTCGAGAGTGCCCCTTCGAGGGCGGTGGAGCGCATCACGGTAATCGCGCGGCCGCCTTTACAGAGGGAAGCGGCGAGGTGCGTATCGGGCTGACCGCCGGTGCCGTTGACCATGTGCCCGCCGAAGCGGTCTTCGCTGGCGATCTGGCCGATCAGGTCGATCGCGATGGCGCTGTTTATCGAGGTCATATTCCTGTTCTGGGCCATCAGCAGAGGGTTGAGGAGGTAGTCGGGATCGTAGAGCTCGAACGCGGGGTTATTGGCGATGAGCCGGAGGTCGGCTCCATCGCAGCCGGACCAGGCAACGGCGACGGACTTGCCACGGTGGAGCGTCTTCCGTGAGTTATCGAGAATCCCGCGCTCCCAGAGCCTTGCCAGCCCGGGCGAGCCGAGTTCGGTGTGCAGGCCCAGCTGCTTCGCGTCATCAAAAGCGCCCGCCTTGAACATCATGGAGCTCGGCTGGCCCACGCCGACCTGGATCGTGTCGCCATCCCGGATGAGCTGGCGAACGTTGTCGGCGATTGCCTGGGCGGCAGGGTCGATGTCGGTGAGGCCCAGCGCGACGCGAAGTAGCGCCGGGGACATCATGTGAAAGAGTTGTTCGACGAGCGCGAGCTGGTCGACGCTGCATGATTCGAGCAACGACAGCATCTCGGGGCGATCGCTCTCCGGGGCGAGCGTGTTCACGCGGTCGCGCATTGCCGGGAGATCGACGGGCTGGATAGCGCCTTCAATGAAGGTGTGGATTTCGCTGACATGCATCCAGACATCGCCGAAGACCGGGGTGATGTTGGGGTCGACCATGGCGATCGTGATAGGGGCGCGCCTGGCGTACGACTTACGCTGCCACATATGTGGACCGAAGTGGACATAGCCCGAATCGTTGGGGGCGGAGCATGGAGTGAGCCAGACGTCTGGGATGCGAGCTTCGGGGCGGCCGCCGTCGTGGGCCTTCATGCCGAGCATGAAGGTGTTAGGGAGATAGGTCGCGACCTTCGCATCGTGGGCAGGGCGAAGGCCGTCTCCGATGAAGAGCTCAATCTCCTTTTCGCCAACCGGCCCGTCGGGGCTGTAGAGGTTCGGTTCGCGGGGGGCGAGCCCGCGGATGTCGACTCGGGCGAGAGTCTTTGCCCGCGCTTCGAATGCTGCGGTGAGGGCGGTGGGGGCGAGGATGCTGATCCCCACAAGTTGGCCTTCCCGAATCAGCTCCATGGCCTGCGATGGGCTCTTCAGCCTAGACTGATATTCGTCTCGCGAGTTTTCGTAGCGGCTCACATTGTTCCCTTTTGGCGTTGGCACCCGGGGGACGCCACGTAGTTGGTTGATGTCGAGGGAGTTTGGCACGGCGCAGGGCTGGCGCGCCAACGGGCGCCGCGCCCCTTAAGGGCGGAAGTGGGCGATATCCACCGTGAAGTAGGCGGTTGCGCGGGACTCGGTATCTAGCCCGCCGAAGACCTCGATGGCGACCGCGGTAAAGCGGCGCACGATCTCCGGCATCTGGTGGTCGGGGATGGTCCAGGTATTCGAGTTCACGCGGCGCTCGAGGCGAGCGATCTCCTGGCGGGCCGTGTTCAGATCGGTCCAGTGGGCGATGTCGCGCGTTTCCAGGACCATGTCGAGGCCGTGGAGTGCATCGGCGAGGGCAGGGGTAGTGTTGATTCGCTGGGAGTGGGAAAGGCCAGGGCGGCCGGTGACTTCGAGGATGATCTCGTTGAGCCGTTCGGTGGCTCGTTGCTCTGGATGCACC
>JBDSEP010000099.1:0-10310 GCA_039919985.1 Tepidiformaceae bacterium
ACGTCGCCTGCGGCCACTTTCGAGCCATCGATGATCCTGTCGCGTTCCACGACGCCGACGATGAAGCCTGCGAGGTCGAAATCGCCGGGCGCGTAGACGTCCGGCATGTCCGCGGTTTCGCCGCCAAGCAGTGCACAGTTCTGGGCGGCGCAAGCGCGAGCGACGCCTTCGACGATGGTCTGCTTTTGCTCGGTGGAGAGGCCGTTTCCAGCGATGTAATCGAGAAAGAAGATCGGCTCGGCGCCGCAAGCCATGATGTCGTTGACACTGTGGCCGAGGATATCGGGGCCGCAGAGGTCGAGCCGATTGGCGGCGGCGAGCAGTTTCACTTTCGTGCCGATGCCATCCGCACTGGCTGAGAGCACAGGATCTCGGTACTTGTCGCCCATACGAAAGAGGCCGCTGAAGGGTCCAGCGTCACTGAGGACCTCGGGCCGGCGAGCCTGGGCGAGGATGCCGGGGAGGCTGGCCGCGAACTTACTGCGGGCAGCGATATCGACGCCCGCGGCGGCGTAAGCCTTCTGTTCTGTCATCCGCTACAGGGTAGAGGCAGGCAGCGACTGAGGATAGGAAGCGGCGCCTCGGCCGACAGGGGAGAATGCAGCCATTCCGGGGTATCAGCGGCGCTGTTCAGGCGGAGCGACGGGGGGCAGAATGTGTGTACTTCGAAACCTGGGATGGCGCTATGTCTGATTGCATTGTGGAGACTACGGACGGCGTGATGCTCGTGCGTTTGAACCGACCGGAGCGGATGAACGCGATGGGCGGGACGCTGCTCGCCGAACTGAACGCGGCGTTCACACAGGGGCGTCGAGATGACCGTGTGCGGGCATTTGTGGTGACTGGTGAGGGGCGCGCGTGGTGCGCTGGCGCGGATCTCGCGCCGGGCGGCATGGGTGGTGCAGCGAACCCCAATCCGCGGGCAACGAGCCTGGACGACATTGGCGAAGTGGGGCGAACGGTGCTCAACCTCTACAACGCCGACAAACCAACAATCGCGGCCGTAAACGGGGTATGCGTGGGCGGCGGCTTTGGGCTCTGCAGCAGCTTCGATATCCGCATCGCGAGCGAGCGGGCACGCTTTTCGACGATCTTCATCAAGCGCGCGCTCGCACCGGATTGCGGGCTCTCGTGGTTCCTGCCCCGGCTGGTTGGGAGCGAGCGGGCGGCAGAGATGTTCTACACGGCTCGGATGGTGGAGGCAGACGAGGCGTTGAGTATGGGCATCGTCTCGAAGGTGGTGCCGCACGAGCAGCTGATCGACACGGCGATGGGCGCGGCCCTCGCAATGGCCAAGAATCCCCCGACAGCGATGACTTACACCCGGAAGGCGCTCCAGCACTCGGTGGGGGCAACGCTCCTGGATCAGCTTGAATACGAGTGGACAAACCAGCGCGCATGCCTGGCGGCGGCGGAGTTCAAGGAAGGCGTAGCGGCGTTCCAGGAGAAGCGGGAGCCGGACTTTGAACGGTTTTAGAGGCGCTGGCTGATGGCCCTGCGTATCGAGGATTACGCAATCATTGGCGACACGCATACCGCCGCATTGGTGGGGCTAGATGGTTCGATCGATTGGCTCTGCCTGCCGCGGTTCGATTCCGGTGCGTGCTTTGCGGGCCTGTTGGGAACAGATGAGAACGGCTGCTGGCGAATCGCACCCAAGGGTGGCGTCCACAGCACCAAACGCGCCTACCGCGAGGGGACACTAATCCTGGAGACCACTTTCGTAACGGAGAGCGGAAGCGCGACGCTGATCGACTTCATGCCACTGGACAAGGAATTCGAGCGCGTGGATGTGGTGCGGATCGTTCGCGGAGATGCCGGCACGGTTGAGTTCGCGATGGACCTGGCGCTGCGATTCTCATACGGGTCGGCGGTGCCCTGGGTGCGGCATAGCGAACACGGCATCAGCGCGATCTCGGGGCCGGACGCCGTGGAGTTGCGCAGCCCGGTGAGCCTGGAGGGGAAGGAGTTTCACACGGTGGCGGAGTTCCGGGTGCAGGAGGGTGAGCAAGTGCCCTTCACGCTCACATGGCGCCCCTCGCAGAGGGAGGCGATGCAAGATCTGGACCCACAGGTTGAGTTGAAAGAGACCGAGACGGCCTGGAAGGGGTGGCTCCAGAAGTCCACGGCAGCGGGGCCATACAAGGCGCACGTAGACCGCTCGCTGACAGTGCTGAAGGCACTGACGTATCGGCCGACGGGAGGCATTGTGGCTGCCGCCACGACCTCGTTGCCGGAACAGATCGGCGGAGTGCGGAACTGGGATTACAGGTTCTGCTGGCTGCGCGATGCCACGCTGACGCTCTACGCACTGCTCAGTTCGGGATTCAGCGAGGAGGCCCGCGCCTGGCGGGATTGGCTTCTGCGGTCGTGCGCGGGGATGCCGAGCCAGATGCAGGTGATCTACGGCATCGGTGGGGAACGGCTGTTGCCGGAGTTCACGCTGCCGTGGTTGGCGGGCTACGAAGGGAGTGCTCCGGTGCGCGTGGGAAACGCGGCGCACACGCAGCTCCAGCTCGATATCTTCGGCGAGATCATGGACGCGTTGCATAGCGCGGGGCTGGCCGGCTTGGAATCGGAGAGCGAGGCGTGGGCGCTGCAACGGGGGATGGTGGAGTACCTGGAGACGCGCTGGGACCAACCGGACGAGGGGATGTGGGAGATCCGGGGGCCAGCGCAGCAGTTTACGCACTCCAAGGTGATGGCCTGGGTGGCGTTGGACCGGGCGATTCGGGGGGCGGAACGGATGCACCTCGAAGGACCTCTCGACCGCTGGCGGGCGCTGCGCGACCGAATCCATGCGGAGGTCTGCGACAAGGGATTCGATAGCGAGCGCAACACGTTCGTGCAGGCGTTCGGCAGCAAGCACCTGGACGCTTCCCTGCTGATGATCCCGCAGGTCGGATTTCTGAAGCCCGAAGACCCGCGAGTGGCCGGCACGGTGACGGCGATCGAGCGCGATCTGCTGGTTGACGGCTTCCTGCTGCGCTACGACACCGGCGAGAAAGTGGACGGACTGCCGCCGGGGGAGGGGGCTTTCCTCGCCTGCACGTTCTGGTACGCCGACGCGTTGCATCTCATCGGCCGCGAGAAGGACGCGCATGACGTCTTCGAGCGGCTGCTTACGGTCTGCAACGACGTTGGTTTGCTGGCGGAGGAGTATGACCCGGTAGCGAAACGGCAGCTGGGGAACTTTCCGCAGGCGTTTTCGCACGTGGGGCTGGTGAACACCGCGCACAACCTTGGGGCGGGACATGGACCGGCCCGGCAGAGAGCGGAGGGCTGAGCAGCCTGGCGGGTGGCGAATAGCACGAAGAGGCGAGAAGCTAGGGCCATGGAGATCCGCATCCCCTTTTTTAAGCCGTCGATCGACGAATCGGACATCGAGGCAGTGGGTGAGAGCCTGCGGAGCGGTTGGCTTACCTCCGGGCCGAACGTCAAGGAGCTCGAGCGAGAGCTCGCGGAGTACTGCGGTGCGGCCTACGTGAACGCGGTGAACTCGGCCACGGCGGCGCTGCACCTGGCGCTGCGGGCTTGGGATATCGGGCCGGGCGATGAAGTGATCGCGCCGGTATACACGTTTTCGGCGACAGCAAATGTGGTGATCCACACCGGCGCGACTCCGGTATTGGTTGACGTGCGGGATTCCGACGCGAACATGGACGCGGAGGCGATGGAGCGGGCGATCACCCCGCGCACAAAAGTGATCATGCCGGTGGATTTCGCGGGCGAGCCGTGCCAGATGGACGCCATTCTGGACATTGCGGGGCGCAACGGCCTGAAGGTGCTAACAGACGCCGCGCACTCGGTGGGGAGCACCTACCGCGACCGGACCGTGGGGAGCATGGGCGACGCCACGGCCTTCAGCTTTTACGCGACCAAGAACATGACGACGGGCGAGGGCGGCGCGCTGGCGACGAATGACCAGGCGTTGAGCGAGCGGGTGCGTGTGTTGACGCTACACGGCATCACGAAGGACGGCTGGAATCGCTATGCCGCGGGGGGCACCTGGCGTTACGACATCGCGGAGATCGGATTCAAGGACAACCTGACTGACCTGGCGGCAGCGCTCGGGAGGCGTCAGCTCAAACGGTTGGACGAATTCAACGAGCGCCGGGCGAAGGTTGTTCAACGCTACTTCGCGAACCTGCGGGATGAAGAGCACCTGATCCTGCCAGGCTTCGACGAGGCGAACCATCGAGCGTGGCACCTGTTCATGGTGCGGGTGAAGAACGAACAGTCTCCGGTCCAGCGGGACGAGGTGATCGAGCAGTTGGCGCAGCGAGGGATCCAGACGTCTGTACATTTCATCCCGCTGCACTATTTCACCGCGTACCAGAAGCTCGAGCGCTGGCAGAAGGGCGACTTTCCGGTGGCGGAGCGGATCTTCGATGGGGCCATCAGCCTGCCACTCTTCCCGGATATGACCGACGCGCAGGTCGACGAAGTCTGCCACGCTTTGCGGGAGATCCTGCACCCGGACTAGCGCCAGGCGGGGCACGCGAAGCAGGTCCCTTCTGGGGAACAGGCTCAGACGCGGGTGCGTTCGCCTTCGTAAATTCGCAGTGTGGTGGAGCCGGCGGCCAGCCTGGCGAGCGCTTTGCTGAACTCCTGCGAGGCGGGGACGGCGAAGTGGGCCGCGAGCGCGGCGCGGTCCGCCCACTCTTCGAGGAAGACGAGCCGCAGGGGCTGTTCGAGGTCGCGGTTTACGCCGTGCGAGACGCAGCCCGGCTCCTTGCGGGAGCGGGCCACATGCTCGAGGCTGAGACGTTCGAGCTCGGCCATGGATTCCAGGGTTCCAGTCACGCTACCAGTAACGACCAACACTTTTTATCCCTCGATTATTCGATTCCACATACGCTCGCCCGCCCCACTCTGCGATTCAGTAAGAGCGGGGCAATCCGAGTTCGTGTTGGCCGATGAAGTTCAGGATCATCTCCTGGGTGACGGGCGCGATCTTCATCACGCGGACTTCGCGCCAATAGCGCTCGACATCGAACTCGCGAGCGTAGCCGAAGCCCCCGTGGGTCTGGAGGGCGCGGTCTGCTGCCTCGAAGCCCCATTCCGCGGCGAGGTATTTCGCCATGTTCGCCTCCGCGCCGCAGGGCTGCCCGTTGTCGTAAAGCCACGAAGCCTTGCGGATAACGAGCTCGGCGGCGGCGAGCTTGGCGTGGGAATCGGCGAGAGGAAACTGAATGCCCTGGTTCTGGCCGATCGGGCGGCCGAAGACGACTCGCTCTTTGGCGTAGGCCGTGGCTTTGCGCAGGGCGACCTTGCCCGTGCCAAGGGCCTCGGACGCCACGAGGATGCGCTCTGGGTTGAGGCCGTCGAGGAGGTGGTGGAAGCCGCGGCCCACCTCACCCACCACATCTCGGGCCGAGACGGGGAGGTCATCGTAGAAGACTTCATTGGAATCGACGGCGTGGCGGCCGAGCTTTTCGATTTCGCGGATAGTGACGTGTGCCGGGTCCAGGTCGGCGAGGAAGAGCGTCATCCCGTCTGTTCGCTTGGTGCACTCTGCGAGCGGCGTCGTTCGCGCGAGCAGCAAGACCTTGGAGGACTCCTTCGCTTTGGAAGTCCAGACTTTCTGGCCATTGATGATGAAGTCGTCGCCATCGCGGCGAGCGAATGTGCTGATGGATGGGGTGTCGGAGCCAGCGTTGGGCTCCGTGACGCCGAAGGCGACATGCAGTCGGCCGGCGGCGGCCTCGGGGAGGATGCGCTGGCGCAGCTCCTCGCTGCCGTGTTTGACCACGGGGTTAAGCCCGAAGATGGTGAGGTGGAGGGCGGTAGCACCGTTCATGGCGGCACCGGAGGCGGCGACCTCTTCGAGGAGGATCGAGGCTTCCGTGATGCCCAGGCCTGCGCCGCCGTACTCGGTGGGGATCGCAATGCCGAGCCAACCGGCCTGGGCGAACGCCTGGTAGAAGTCCCATGGGAACTCGTGCTCCTTGTCGCAGCGCCGCCAGTAGGCGTCATCGAAGCGAGCGGCGAGGGCGCGGGCCTGGATGCGCACCTGCTGGTGCTCCTCGGTCGGTTCGAAATCCATACACCCTCCGCGGCGAGCGGGGGCTCGCGGCCGGACAATCTTCGGGCCCACGGAGCGCGGTGGCCAGCGTTGGGCGGGCAGACAAGGCAGGCGAAGACGAGTAGTCTGCCCTCACATGTTGGAAGGAGATTCGCGATGACGGTGGAGCAGACTAGCACGACGAACGAGGGAATTATCACGGGGCCGCTGCGGCGTTCGATCAACGGGAGCCACGATGCGAAGGGCAGCATCCACGACGATGCGACGGCGTCGAAGCTCGGGTTCCGCGGGGGCACGGTTGCGGGCTCGATCCATATGGAGCTTTTCCCTCCGCTGCTTCTGCAGGCATTTGGCCAGCGGTGGTTCGAGCGCGGGACGCTGAGCACCTACTTCATCAACGCCACCACGGACCGGGAAGCGGTGCAGGCATTCATGACCGCACCGGCGGCGGGCGCAACGGATGCGCAAGTGGACGTCTGGGCGAATCGCGACGACGGCATGCGGGTCGCGGAGGGGACAGCCTCGGTGGGCTCGCCGGCTGAGCCGACCGCGCTGCTGCACCGACCACTGGATCGCTTCGAGGCCGGCGAGCTGCGGATGCTGGAGGGAATCGCGCCCGGGCGGGCATTCGACGAGGTGAGCGTCCGGCTGGAGACAGCCACACAGGCGGAGCGGCTGGACCGCATCACCGAGCGGCTGGATTGGTATAGCGATGGTTCGCCGTGGGGCAAGGCAATCGCCACGCCAGCGGCAATGGTGCAGATGCTCTACGCCAAATCGGTCATGACGTTGCGCGGCAACGTGGGTTCGGCCGTCGGGCTGTTCGGGGCGATCGAGCTGCGCAACATCAACGGGCCGGTACAGGTGGAGACGGATTACACGGTGAATGGCCAGGTGGTTGCCGTTGGCCAGAGCCCTAAGACGGAATACATGTGGTTCGAAACACAGATGGATGACGGCAGCGGGAAGCGAATCGCGGAGATGCGCATGCTACTGCGCTGGATGAAGGCGTCTTCGGCGCGCTATCCCGAGTTGCAGAAACAGGCGTAGGCGCACTTAGCACGCCGGTCCTGCGGAGCCCGTAGAATCCTGCTCATCTTCACAGAGTAGGCGGAGCAGGCGATGGCAGGACGGCTTGAGGGCACGGTAACGGTTATCACAGGGGGAGCGAGCGGTATCGGGCGGGCCTGCGCCGAACGGTTCGCGGAGGAGGGGGCGAACGTTGTGGTGGCAGACCTCGACGAGTCGCGCGGGCGGGAGACCGTTTCGCTGGTCAAGGCATTGGGCCGCGAGGCGACGTTCGTGCGGACGGACACGAGCGTCGAAGCGGACTGCGAGGCGCTGGCGGAGGCCGCGGTGAAAACGTTTGGGCGGATCGATTCGCTGGTCGCGGCAGCGGGGATCTCGCATGCACGTTATGTGAGCGGCTCCGGGGCGCACGAAGCGCGACGAGACAACGAGCGGCCATCGGTCCTCACCAAGCCGACGGAGTATTGGGAAAAGGTCCTGGCGGTGAATCTTACCGGCGTGATGATGACGGACCGGGCCGTGGCCCAGCGGATGATCGCTGGCGGTCGACCGGGTTCCATCGTGAACATCGCCTCTGGGGCGGCGAAAGTGCCGCTTGCCGGGTCGGCGGAGTATTGCGTCTCGAAAGCCGGGGTATGGATGCTGACGAAGGTGCTGGCTCTCGAGGTGGCACGCAACAAGATCCGGGTAAACGCGATCGGGCCGGGGATTATCGAGACTCCTATGACGGAGAGCGTGCGCGCGGACGAGGGAAGGCTGAACCGGCTCGTCGCCGGAACACCACTCGGACGGCTGGGTACGCCGCTTGATATCGCGAATGCGGCGCTCTTCCTGGCGAGCGAGGAATCGAGCTTCTTCACGGGCGAGATCATCTTCCCGGACGGTGGGCTGTTCACGGGGTGAGGGCGCCTAAGCGCCGAGCGTGTACTCCCAGCCCTCCTGCCAGCCAAATGGGGCGTCGACGAGGTCGGTGAGAATCGCGCCCGCCAACAGGCAATCGAGCGCCCACTTGTTTGCCGAATGGGAGATCACGAGCACTCGCTGACCGTCTCGTTCGGCGAGAATTTCGTCCAGGAACGCGGCCGTTTGGAGGACCACATCCTGGTAGCTCTGCCCGCCGGGAAACGGCAGGTCGATGCGCTTGCTTCGCTCGCGAGCGATCGAGGCTACTGGCGCGCCGTTCATTTCGCCGTAGTTGCACTCCCGGAGGCGGGCGTCTTCGAACAGCGGCAGGCCAGAACCATCGAAGGCGATGCGGGCGGTCTCGACGGCGCGCGCGAGGTCGGAGACGAAGACCGCCGAGATGCCGTCGTTGCGGCGGCGGGCACCGAGTTCGGAGGCGAGCCGACGGCCCTCGGGGGAGAGTCTGCCGGGCAGCCAGCCGGTGGCGATCCCGGCTTCGTTGTCCTCCGTCAAGGAGTGCGTCTCGAAGACTAGCTCAAGTACCAACGGGTGGCGTTTCCATCACCTGGGAGGCGCGCGGAAAGCGCTGCTTGAGCAGCGCGGCTTCGGGCATTTCGAGGCGATGGAGGAGCTCGAGCCATTCCGGTGCGCGGGCGAAGAGCGGATTGAGAAGCGACGCGGCGCGGTCCACTTCGCTACTTGCGGAGAGCGAGCGGACGGCGAACCAGAAGGTCTGTTCATCGGCAGGGTCGAGCAGCATCGCCTCCTCGTAGCGTAAAAAGAGTTGATCGATGTCCGGGCTTGATCCAGCTTCCGGCGGCGCGGCGAGAGCCTCCGCACGACGGATGTCGACGAGCTGCGAGAGGCGCTGGAGGGGCTGAGTGTCGTTGTCGATGCGCAGATCCCAAATGGAGGAGAGGGGGCCTGGCCCGCGCACGAGAATAGCTGCGGATTGCATCCCGCGGATGTCGCCGCCTTCGCCCTGGGCGGCCTCAAGTGCGCGCAGGATACGCACGGCTAGCGGACCGTCGGCGGCCTCGAAGGCGGCAGCCATTGCGGCGGGCACGCGGTCGGTGAGCATCATGTTGGCCTGGACGTTGTAGTTGGTGCCCGTGCGATGGCCGGCGAAGGGGATGCAGGCGTCCCCGGTATGGACGGCGGTCTGGCCAGAGGCGCTGATCACGCCGAGCTGCCGGCGAGTGGGCATGGAATCGGCGGCGATGACGGCGGTGAGGGCTGCTTCGGATTCGAGGCCGGATTCGAGCAATGCGAGCACCTGCGGGCCGAAGTTGATGTTCGAAAAGGATTGCGTTGCGACCGCGCCAACGCCCGCTTTCACCCAGGGGACGATTGCGCCCACGGAGGGGCGGTGGGTTTGCACGCCAACACCGAGTTCACCGGTCTCGGCGTCTCGCGCCACGATCGAGTAAGTCATTCCAGCCTCCGCTGCGGGGTGGCGAAAGGCTACCACCGCAAAGCCGCGCGTTGTAGAGGCTTGGAGAGAGAAAGGGGAGCAACGCCGATGACTACCAAAAGCCGAAGCGTGACTCTCGTTGCGGGCCTGATCGTGGCAGTGGCGTGAGCGCCTTCACGGGGAATGACCCGGATGCCTGCTGCCCCCCAGGAGAGGTGGACCCCGGCTCAAGTCAACGCTCTGCCCGCCGTTCTTTCGCGTCCGATAGTGTCGGTCGGCCCGAAGGCCTTCGGCGACTGTTTCGTCGCCGTTTACGATCCCCGCACAGACGTTAAGACCACTGTTTGGGGAGCGGCCGCGAACGAATCCGTTTGCCTCGCGGTCGCCCAGGCGGTGCTCCAGTGAAACTCACATCGTTGCTGGTCGGACTAGTGGCTCTAGTCGGTGTGCTCGCCGGCCTTCTTGCGCCGAAATCCGCGGACGCACTCGATTACTCCGTGCACATCGACCTCTGGCCAGGGGCGGTTCGAGCCTTGAGTATGGAGGGCATTCGGGTGAAGACATGTGAGCCAAGTCTCCGATTCTGGCCATGCCAACAGGCATGGCCAGAATACATGCGCTACCGGCGGGCAAACACCACGCCGGTGGCCGCTGATGCGACCACCACTCCGGCCAGGGCGCCGAGGCCGACGTAGAGCCAGACCGGGCGGTCGTGGGTGGAATTCGGCGGTGCGAGTTTCGCTGTCGCTGTTCCGGCGGAAGCAACGGGCTGCGCGATCGATGCTTTGACGTCCTGCGTGGTGCCCGCGGCCACGAATTTGCCATCGCCCACGACGACGACACCAACCATGCCGGGGTGCAGGATGCAGGCGTAAGGGTAGAGCCCTGGGGCCGTGAAGGTCTGTTCGGTAGTCGCGTACTGGGAGAGGCCGCCCG
>JBDSEP010000131.1:0-5777 GCA_039919985.1 Tepidiformaceae bacterium
CGCTCGTCGCAAACCTCCGCCTCCTCGTCCGTGAACAGTTCATCGTCCCATGGTGCGCCCGCCGGCGGCTCGGGTGCCCGGACTGAACGCAGGCTTGTCTCGGCACGGCCGAGAGCTTCCTCGGGAAGTTCATCGATCAAAGCGTGGGCAATTCTCGCGTGGTCATGCGGCTCAGTATAGCCGCGTCCCACGAAATCACCGGCAGCCGCCCTACACCAGCGTCCCGAACAGGTCGTACTCTGCCGCTTCGTCAATCCTCACGAGCACGCGCTCGCCGGGCGCGGCGCTGCCCGCGGCGAACACGAGTCCGTCAACCTCTGGCGCTTCCCGGTAGGTGCGCCCGGCGATGACCGGATTGCCGTCCTCGTCCTCGCCCAAGCCCTCCACCAGCATCGGCAGCGTTCGCCCAACAAATCGCCGGGCACGCTTGGAGGCGATCTTCTGCTGCTGCCGCATGAAGCGATCGCGACGTTCGTGCTTCACCTCGTCCGGCACCTGATCGCCCATTTGAAAGGCGCCGGTCCACTGCTGGAGCGAGTACGTGAAGCAGCCCGCATGGTCGAACTTCACCGCCCTCGCAAACGCCAGCAGTTCCTCGAACTCCGCCTCCGTTTCGCCGGGGAAGCCGGCGATGAACGACGTCCGCAGGACGATGTCCGGCATCGCGGCGCGCAGCTCCGCTACGAACGCGTGCACCTTCTCCACGTTCGAGGGTCGCTTCATCCGCCGCAACACCCCCTCGGAACCGTGCTGCAGCGGTACATCGAGGTAGTGCAGCACGTTCGGTAGCCTTGCCATGGTTTCAATTAGCCTGGAGGAAACACGACTCGGGTAGGCGTACATCAGCCGCAGCCAAACTTCCGGGCCAACCGCCTCGGAGAGCATTTCAAGCAGGCCGGGCAGTCCGGTCGCGACGGGCAGTCCCATATCCTCGCCCCACGCGGTGCTGTCCTGCGCAACCAGGACCAGCTCCTTCGCGCCCGCCGCTACCAGGCGCTGCGCTTCCTTCACGAGCATCCCCGCCGGCGCTGAACGCAGGCCACCCTTTATGCGCGGGATGACGCAGAAGGTGCATGGAGCATCGCAGCCGTCCGAGATCTTCAGGTAGGCGCTCGGCCCAGTGACTTTGGCGTTGCTCTCCGGGATATCGAACACCGCCGAAACGTCCACGCTCAACAGCTTCGCCACATCTTGCCACTGGCCCACTCCAAAGATGTGGTCTACCTCGGGCGATTCTTCCTTCACCTGCCGCCCGTACAACTGCGTCATGCATCCCGCCACAATCAGCGTCTGTCCCGCACGTTTCTCCGCCGCCAGCCCTCGCACCGCTTCCATCGATTGCTCCTGGCTCTGCTCAATGAACCCGCAGGTGTTCACGATGATTGCGTCCGCGTCCGCCGCCTGAAGCACCGGCAACAGCTCCCCGCCGGTCAGCAGCCGTTCGAGATGCTCGCTATCCACATCGTTCTTCGGACAGCCCAGGGTGACCAGGTGGTAGGTCTTCGGGACGGCCATCAGGGCCCTTCGCTCGTCACGATGATCACTTCGCTTCCGGCCGGCCACGCCGTTTCCGCCCCCGGCGACTGGTCGATCACCTTGCCCTTGGCTTCGCTGCTCTTTTGCGTGCGCTCCTTCGTAATGTAGCCCGCCTCCTGGACCGCCGACTTCGCCACAGCCGCGCTCTGGCCGATGAGGTTTGGCACAATGCCCGGCGTTATCGCCAGGCCGCTCGGCGGTAGCTGGCCCGAGGTTGTGGGCGCGCCGCTCGTTACCGTCCTCGCTCCCGGCGTACTTGTGGCGCTGCCGGGCGGTGCGTCGCCGCCGCCAAGGTTCGAAATAAGGAAAGCGAGGAGCACCACCGCGAAGATCGCCCCAATCGCCACGATGCCGATAACCGCCGAGCGCGTCTGCGCAGCCGGGTCGGTCTTGATTCG
This sequence comes from Tepidiformaceae bacterium, assembly GCA_039919985.1. Lineage (GTDB taxonomy): Bacteria > Chloroflexota > Dehalococcoidia > Tepidiformales > Tepidiformaceae > PNKC01. Next base: position 1,935 of record JBDSEP010000131.1, read on the forward strand.
GGTGTCCGGCCTCGCGACGCCGATGTCCACCCCGATCATCGGTTCCAGGGGCTCGAGTGGCATCTCCGAATCCCGTTGCGCTCCCCGCGTCGGTCGCTCGGGGGCGCGCTTTTCGCTGCGTTGTGGAGGCTGCGAGTCCGACCGTCGTCCGGACTGCGTACGCGGCGCCTCCCCCGGATGCGGTTGCCGCCACGTGGGACGTGACGCCCCCACGGCGCTCACCGGTTGCTGCCGGGAGGCCTTCGCAGGCGCCGCGCTGGTGGTGGGTGCCGTCGGCTCCCCGTACTCCGAGTCGTCTTCACGCGGGAAGAGTCCCAGTGTCTGTTGAGGGTCCAACCCGAGGTACTGCGAGTAGGAACGCAAAAACCCGCGCGCATACACCGGCGCCGGGATCACCTCGAACTGCTCCGCTTCGAGGGCCTGCAAATATCGCCGGGAAATTCGTGTATCGCGTTCTGCGTCTTCGAGTGTCAGGCCCCGCGCCTCACGCACGCGGACCAACAGACTCCCGAGTTCACTCATGACCTACCTCAGGTGGGACAAAAACCGTAGCAGAAGGCATTCGTAGACGATAGGCGAGCGGAAAGCGTACCTAACTGCGGGCCGGCCCACGTAGCACCGCGGTGACGGGCTCCACGCTCGCCGCAGCATCATCGAGCGCCACTCCGCCGCTCGTCCGCAGCTCCTTTAGCGAGGCCGCGAAATCGGCGAAATGGCGAAGCATCACCCCGAGCTGGATGTAGACCGCGAATCCCATAGCGCGCGCCTCCTCCACGCTGATCAGCCAGGTGCTCACCAGTTGCGGCACACCCGCAAGGTCCCGCGCCGCTTGCTCCACCATTTCCCGGGTTGTTAATCCGTCCACGAACACAAGGTCCGCCCCGGCCTCGCGATACGCCCGCGCCCGGTCCATCGCGTCCTCCCAGCCGTTCGGCTGCACCGCGTCGGTTCGCCCGATGATCACGAACCGCGGGTCCTGCCTCGCTGCGACCGCGGCCTTGATCTTCAGCTCCATCTCCTCACGCGGCACCACGCGCTTACCCTCCAAGAACCCGCACCGTTTCGGCGATTCCTGGTCTTCGAGATGCAGCGCTGCTACGCCCGCGCGTTCATACACCTCCACGGTGCGCGCCACGTTCGTTTCGTCTCCGTAGCCCGTATCAGCGTCCGCGATCACCGGGGCATCCACCGCCGCCGCGATGCGCGAGGCGTTCGCGGACATCTCGCCAAGTCCGATCAGCCCAAGGTCCGGCAGGCCGTAGCTCGCCGCCGTGCCGAATCCGGACATGTACACGGCCTCGAAGCCCGCCGCCTCGGCGAGCTTCGCCTGCAGCCCATCGAACACGAACGGCGCCACAACGGTGCCACGCGTCATAAGCTCCCGCAGCCGTCCGCCAGGGCTCATGCCCGCAGGACCGCTGCCTGGGCCGGGTCCAGATATTCTTCCAGCCGCGTGATCAGGCCGTCTTTCACCGTGCAGAACACCGCGGCAGGCATATCCAGCGTCTCGCCATTCGGCGCCGTACCCCGGAGTACGTGCTGCTGCGCGAAGCCCTCGGGCGTTTCGCTACGACGGACATCCTCGTAGCGGCGGTCAGTCATCTTCCGCACCATCCAGGCGAGCACCCGCAGGTTCTCGTCGGCGGTCTGGTTCAGCTTGTCGAAGTTATGCCAGACCTCGATATCCGGGTGATAGACAGCGCGCACCCCCTCCACGTCACCAGCCTGGATCGCGGCGAACAATCGGTCGGCTACCTCGAGCGGGGAATCGGACATGCGACAACTCCGTGAAAGCGGTTGAGGCGAGCATAGGGCCGGGCCAACTCCTCCTCAACTCCTCTACTGTTTCGCCGCGCGGGTTCATGGGCTGCCGCTACCAACCGCAGACGAACGTGATGAGAATCCGCTCGCCCGCCGACCAACCGGGCCCGATCTGGCGGCTAGCCGAGCACCGCCGTACCGTTCAGTCATGCCGTTGTTTGGAACACCGGGCGAAAGAATCGGCTACACCGTCTACACTCGCCCAGGGGCGCCGCCAATCCTGCTGGTGCACGGATTCACGGCCAGCTCGGCATCCTTCGCCGCCAACGTGCCCGCGCTCGGCGAGCGGTTCGAAGTTATCACGACAGACCTCCTCGGACATGGCGCCTCCGATGCTCCCGCCGATTCGCCACCCTATCGCCCGGGCGCGGCCGTCGCCCGTCTGCTCGCGCTGCTCGACCACCTCGGCCACGAAAAAGTCTTGCTCTGCGGCCACTCCCTCGGTGCCGCGCTCTGTCTCCGCCTGGCGCTCGATGCTCCGCAACGGCTCGCTGGACTCATCCTGATCAACAGCATGTCCGCCGCCGGGACGCCAGAGTGGCGGGAGGATGCCCGCCCCGGTATGGAGACGATGGCTGCGCGGCTTCGCTCCGAAGGCAGCGACTTCTTGCGCCAGACTCGGCTCTATCCGGCGCATAGCAAGCGGCTGGACTCGCAGTCGCGAGAGCTCCTAGTGGACGCTTTCGATGCCGCCGCCGCCGAAGGTCTCGCGGGAACGGGGGAAGCGCTCGTAATCGACGTCAACAGCTTCGAACGGCTCTCCGAACTCGCCGTCCCCACGCTAGTGGTGGTCGGCGACCGCGACAAGCAATTCGCGGAGGTCGCGCCAGCCTTCATCGCCCGCATGCCCGGTGGTCTCGTGCGTGAGGTGCACCTGCAGGAGGCGGGCCATGCGGCCAATATCGAGCAACCGCGAGAGTTCGAGGCGGCTGTCTTCGCATTCGCCGAGGAGCTCGACTATTTCCGAACTGCGCCCTCTGGCCTTCCGGCAGCGGCGGCCCTGGTAGCGCAGGCAAAGTTCGCACGCTGGGGCGGCGCTCTCACCGCTGTCGGAGGCGCGCTGGTGGTTGGCGGCATCGCTCTCCTGGTAGGCTCGTTTTTCGTTTCACGCGGCGATGGTGACTCAACTTCTGTGGCGGCGTCAGCCGACGACGCGACCAGCACCACCACTTCGCTCAGCCTGGTGGCTGGCACACGCTCCGTCGGGCCGTCGCCGGTAGCAACCAGCGCCGCCGACACCCCGACGCCCGCTCCCTCCAGCGCCACACCCGCGGAGACGGCGACTACCGCGGTTCCGGCGACTCCCGCGAATACCGCGCCGACTGCGACGCCCCGCCCCAACTCACCGGCCACCACAACGCCGACGCAAGCGCCGACGAGCACTCCCGAGCCCACCGCAACGGTGACACCCCTCCCGCCGACTCCCACCGCCACCACGCCGCCCCCCACTCCCACGCCGAGCGGCGCCCGCGTCTCCATCAGCGGACCGGGCGCGGCACCGCTAGGTTCGGGCGTCAGCTTCGTGGCCAGCGCCTCCGGTGCCGCCGTAATCGGACAGCCGCGCTGGACAGCTGGCGGCGGAAGCGTCAGTACGGCGAACGTCTACGCTCCGGTGGTCACTTTCAGCCAGTCTGGCTGCCAGGCCGTGTCTGTCACCTTCACCTTCACCGGTGGGGTCCAGAAGACCGCCTCAACGCTTGTAGCCGTCGGCGGGGCCCGCTGCTAGGTTTTGCGAAAAGGTCGGGGTGACAGACGCGTGGTTGCCAATCCGGAGTCCGTATGGGAGGCGTTCACCAGGCAGCGATTCGCTCGAAAAAGCGCGCGCGGATGGCAGTGGACGCCGCGCCATCGAGGAGCGTGCCAAAGTACGCGAGGCGCAGCTCCAAATAGTCAACCGCTGACTCCTGGCTCGTGACGTCGTCGCTGGCGCCAGCTTCGAGGAAAAGCTGGTCAGCAAGCGTAGCCGGGCGCGCGCTGACGGCCTCCCGAGCCGCTGATTCGCTCGCCAGCTCCATGCGGAGG
>JBDSEP010000168.1:0-3556 GCA_039919985.1 Tepidiformaceae bacterium
CCTCACCGAAGACCGCCTACTCCGCGTTCTCGGGTCGCGCCCCCCGCTCCTGGCACCGCTCGGCACGGAGTACGACGTGGGGGCCGAGGGGCTCCGGCGGCTGGATACCGCCTCCGGCGTCGCTCGCGACGAGACAGCGCGCCTCCCGTCGCCGGTATCGGCCGCCTTCGTTGCAGCCGGCATGAGGCATTCGGCCATCGCCGCCCTGCGCGACGGTTCAGAGATAATTGGCACCTTCTCCGTCGCCCGAAAACGCGACGAGCCTTACTCCGATGACGACCTCGAGTTCATCCGCCAGCTTGGCACAATGCTCGGCCAATCTATGGCCAGCTACCGCCGCACCGAACGGGTGCGCGCCGAGGCCACCCGAAACCACCTGCTGACCGAAGTGGCGTTGCTCGTGAACGCTGGTCAACCAGCGGACCGCTTCTTCGACCAACTGCGTGAACTGCTCGCCCCGGCGATCCCCTTCGATAGCATGGCCCTCCTCGTCCCTCACATGGATGGACTCAACCTGCGCGTCGTAGGTTCGCTGCAGGCCCGCACGTTCAAAGTCGGCGCCCTCGTGCCTATCGAAGCCGTCATCGGCGCCCCGCCCACTACAGACGGCAACTACGTGGTCGAGTACGTCCCCGGCGACCTGCCGTCGCCGGTCGGGCAGTTCGTTGCGGAGAGCGGAGTGCATCGGCTCGCGGTCGCGGTGCTTCGGCAGGGCTCGCAGCTCCTCGGTGTTCTCAGCCTGGGGCGCGATAGGGAGCACAACTTCCTGTCCTCCGAGCTCGAACTCCTGCGCCTGCTCGCCGCCTTCCTCGGACAATCCCTCGCGAACGAGGGGCGGCTCTCCCAGGCGCACATCGAGAGCGCCCGCCGGCTGCTCCTTTCGGAGGTCGCCGTACTCCTGAACGATGGCAAGCCCACCGCCGACGTATTCGCCCGCGTGGCCGAGCTGATGCGCCCAATCCTCCCCTGGGACCGCTGCGCGCTCCTCCTGCTGGATGGCCGCGGACGCGAGTTCGTGACAGTTGCCTCCCTCCCAGGAGACGCCGCACCGGTCGGCTCGGTCATCCCCGTTTCGCGCCTCGCTTCCCCGCCAGAAGACTGGGGTGCCAGGCCCTCGGTCGTCTTCCGACCGGAGGAAATTCCCCTTGATGTCACCCAGCGGATGGCTAGCATAGGGAGTGTTTTCGCCGCCGCTACCGCCCTTCGCGAGGGCGACCGCGTGCTCGGCCTCTTTACGGTGGGCCGTGATTCCGAGACGCCCTTCAGCACCGACGATCTCTCGCTCCTCGAATTCCTAGCGACACTCCTCGCCCGCTCGCTCGCGGCCGAACAACGCATCGCCGCCAGTCGGGCGGAAGTAGCGCGTGCCTCGCTACTCAACGAACTCGGCCTCCTGCTCAACGCCGGCGAGAATGTCGAAGCGCTCTTCGATCGGCTGCCCCAGATGCTTGGCCGGGCGATCGCGTTTGACTACGTCGGAGTGGCCGTCGAAGCTGGCCGGCCCGACTTGCTCAAGGCCGTTGATTGGAACTCCCGCAGCCCCGTGAATTCCGCCCCCAGGTGGGTTCATCGCGAGTCGGTCCAACTCGATTCGATCCCCGTGGGCAGCGGAAACGTCTTTCAGTTCCACGTCCAACCAGAGATGGCGGCGGAGGGCACCTCGGTCGCTGAGTTCGCGCGAGAAGGGGTGCGCCGCTCCGCCGTAGTGCTCCTCGGCACAGCCGAACGACGACTGGGCATCCTCCACCTGGCCCGCAGAAACCCCGAACGGTTTCAAGATGAGGAGATGGCTTTCCTTGAAGTGGTCGGCACATTCTTCAGCCAGGCTGTCGGCAACCAACTCCGCCTCGCCGAATCGGCCATGGAGGCCGATGAGCAGCGCCTGATTGCTGATGTAGCCGCCGTCGCCGCTGCCGCTACTACGTCCGGCGCGTTGGCCGGGGCGCTCCACCGCCCCCTCCGTCGCCTGATTGCACGCCCCTTCGCCGCCTTCGGCTACCTGGATGGGGAAGAGGTCGTCTACCCCTACCCGGATGGCTCCACGGTGCGCGTGCCGCTCGATCGTCCGTCCATCGCTGCGCTCAAGCGAGGGCAGGTGAGCTCGCCGGACCTTCCCTCACAAATTACGTCGGATAGCACCCTGCGCACCGCCCACGTACGCGCCCTAACGCACACCGTCGCCCGCTCTGGTGGGTTGGTTATCGGCTTCCTGCTCGTCGGCTCGCGCCAGGAGGGCTTCGTCTTCCAAGAGCGTGAGCTCCGTATTCTGCGCATCGTGGCCCAGATAGCAGGCCCGGCGATGGAGAACGTGCGCGCCGCCGAACGCTCGCGGCTGGAATCGGACGAACAGCGTCTGCTGGCCGAGATCGCGACCGTGGCCGCCGTGGAGACCAGCGCAGTGCATATCCTGCTCTCCCTGGTCGCGCCTCTTGAAGCGCTCGTGAGCAGCCCACTCATCGGCTACGGACACATCCAGGGCGAAACCGTGGCCTACCCTTTGCCCGGCGGCAAGGAAGTCCTTATGCCACTGACCGCGTTTGAAATCGCTGCCTGCGACCGAGGCTTAGGCGTGGGCCCGGTGGCGGACTACCCGGCCGGCCACCCCGCGCACCGCTTCGGCGGAATCGAAGTTTGCCTCGTCGCCTACCAGGCTGGCGGAGCGGCCGCGGGGCTGCTCGCCGTCTCCTCCCGCGATCCTCAGTTTCACTTCGGCGAACGCGAGCAGCGCATCCTTCGCCTGGTGGGCCAGATTGTCGGCCCGGCGATGGAGAACGCGCGCGCAGTGGAGCGCGCCCGCATCGAGGCCGAAGAGCAGCGCATCCTCGCCGAGGCAGCTTCCGCAGCCGCTCGAGGAACGACCATCGCTGGGATCGTCGGTGCCCTGCCCGCAGCCCTGGCCAGCATCGTCCCTGGTGCATTCGTCTTCTACGGAAGGCTTGCCGACGAAACGATCATCTACGACACGGTCACTCCCGGCCTGGCGGAGATCTCCGGCGGTGACGAACTCCAGTTGCCCCTCAGTGCAATCGGTCTAGCCGCTCGTTCGGCAGGTTACGGCCAGGGCTCGTTGACCTGGGCGCATAGCGATTCGATGCCCCCGGACTGGCGGGATGGGGCGGACCCTCGGGTGGACGCCATGCGGCGCATCGCCCGCGCCTTCGGCCTTCACAAGTACGCCCTCCTTTCCTATCAGGCAGCGGGTGCTCCGGTTGGCATGCTCTTCGCGGCCACCACAGACCCCGAGCACGTCTTCTTGCCGGCTCACATCAGCCTCCTCGCCCGCGTCGCCCAGATCGTAGGGCCAGCGATAGAGGCCGTGCGCGCGGCGACCGACATCGCCCGCCAGGGCGCGCTCTACCACCTCATCCTGCGTTCCCTCACCGAAGGTGTGATTCTCCTGGATGCGGACGGCAATCCCGTGTTCGCGAACGGCTTCGGCACCACCTTTTACGACGCCGTCAGCCCGGATGGCGCTCCCGGCAGCCTCGATGAGTTTATCGCCCGTAGCCCGGAATCGGCCCGCGCCGATATGAAGCACTCGCTCGCCGAGGGTGTC
>JBDSEP010000326.1:0-4857 GCA_039919985.1 Tepidiformaceae bacterium
CAGCGACATCAAGACCATGAAGAAGGATCGGCACGCGATCATCCAGCTCGACAGGCCGGAGAAGATGAACGCGCTGAGCCACAATCTACGAGCGGAACTGTTCGACGCGCTTAAGGATTTCGAGGTGGACCCCGAAGTGCGGGTGATTATCATCCGCGGGTCGGGACGGGCGTTCAGCGCGGGGTACGACCTCTCGGGGATTTCGACGACTGCTGACGACCGTGATTATGTAGAGCGCCGCAGCGGCCTCCCCAGCGTGGGGCCGATTCACCCGGGGCAGGGGCAGTGGCCACAGCACCTGCTAAGCGGCTACTGGCAGATCTGGGAGCTGACAAAGCCGGTGATCTCGATGGTGCACGGTTACTGCCTTGCCGGGGGGACCGAACTGGCAACGATGTGCGACCTGATGTTTGTGGCGGAGGACGCGGTCATCGGGTATCCACCGGTGCGGGCGATGACGCCGGTGGACATCGTCTATCACCCGTGGCACATGCATCAGAAGAAGGTGCGAGAGCTGCTTTACACGGGAGACAGCGTTTCGGGCAGCGAGGCTGTGGAGCTTGGTTGGGCGAACCGGGCCGTGCCGATCGAGCGGCTGGCGGAGGTCACGGAGGCGTTTGCCGAGCGGATCGCGAATGTGGATTCGGCCATGCTGCAGATGACGAAGCGCCAGGTGAACCGTGTCTACGAAGTGATGGGGATTCGCACGTCGCTTGCGGTTGGTGGCGATATCCAGGAGCTCGGGCGGGTGCGTCCGGGTGGAGCGGAGTTCGGGAAGATCGCGCGCGAGAAGGGTTTGAAGGCGGCGCTTGATTGGCGCGACAGCCCGTTCGAAGACTACGGAAGCGCGCCCTCGGGTGCTGCGCGGCCCTCGGGCGCGGCATGGTGACCGAGACCCCTGAGCCGCCGGAACCGTCGGCTACTCCGCCCTGGGGGGAACGGATGTTGGACTGGGCGCGGGAGAAAGTCGGGGCAGAGGGGGCGGGGAGCGCCACATTGCCCGGCGTGCAGTCGGAGGCTGCACGGTCTTCTATCGACTTCCCCCGTGATAAACGCGAGTTCGACGAGTTCCCGCTTCACGAGGCGCTTGGTCTGACGCTCGTGGAGCTGCGCGAGGGGGTGTCGCGAGTCTGCCTGACGACGAACAGGGTAACGCTCGGTGGAGTAGGCGGGAGCGTGCACGGCGGGATACTGGCAGCGATGGTGGACATCGCGATGCTCGAAGCGCTGGTGCCGCTCCTCCGCGCGGGCGAAACGACGGCCGGTACGGTGGACTTGAGCATCACCTACCTGCGGCCGGCTCTCGGCGCGCAGATCTTCGCGGAGGCCACCGTGCTGCGAAAGGGTCGCACGACCGTGGTGACTGAGATCTCGATCAGCGACAGCGAGGGGCGGTTGTGCGCGAAGGGCCGCACTATCTATGCGCTACGGCAGGCCACAGGCTAGGGCCTGGAGGGGCTGGCCGTCGGAATGGGCGCCCTGCCATCGAAGAACGCATCCGTATGGTCGCGCATCTTCTCTGCGAGGCGAACGGCGAGGGCGACGTCTTCCGTGCCCGGGAGCCCGGTCTGCTGGACGGAGTGGAGCACGCGGCCGGTGCGGAAGCAGATGGTCGTATCGATTAGCCGCAGACCGGACTCAGTCTGGGTGTCGACGAAGAAGCCGTTGGCGGCATCGCCGATCGTCGGCACTGCGAAGGGCGAGAGCGGCTCCTTGTCGTCAATCGGGAGGCCGCAGGCGAACTTCGCGGCGGAGTCTGTGGCGGACTGGTTGTTTTCGTAGAGGGTGGAGATCGCCGTGATGCGGAAGAGCTTGCCGAGTTCCTTGGGCTGGAAGGTGGAGACGCGCGATCGTACGCGCTTCTGGGCATCCAGCTGAGCCTTCTTAGCCTCGACATCGTCCACACCGTAGAACTCGGCCCACGCCTCGTTGTCGAAGTCGTCTTCGCCCAGCTCCTGCTCGGTGAAACCAGCGGGAAGGTCCGAAGCGGTGAGAGCCATGGCTTTCAGGTCGTACTCCGCGTCGCCCTTTTCGGGGTAGGAGCGGTTGCTTTCGCAGGCCGAAAAGATGAGCATCGCGCCAACGAGGAGCGCGGTGGTTCGCAACAACATTCGTGGAGTTCCTTCACACGGGATGGGGGTATGGTACGGCACGGCGGATTGGGCGGGATTGGCTGCAGAAAGGGGCCTTGCCGCGTATGCTTCGGGCATTCGCCCTGGAGTTACGCATGAGCCTTTCGATCGAAGACCAGCTGGGCATCCAACGGTTGTACGCGCGGTACAACCACGCCATCGACGCCGGACGGGGCGAGGAGTGGGCGGCGACGTTCACCGCGGAGGGAGTTTTTTCTTCCGCGAACGGCACCTTTGCCGGTACTGAGAAGTTGGCCGGATTCGCGACCGGGTTCGCACAGCAGATCAAGGGCCGTCATTGGACGAACAACTTGCTGCTGGACGGGGACGCCAAGCTTGCCAGCGGAACGTGTTATCTCATGCTGTTGCGGCTGAGCCCGGGCGAACGGCCCCCTGCCACCATCCTGGCTACCGCGGTGTACAACGACGAACTCGTGAACGAGGGCGGCGAGTGGCGATTTTCGAAGCGCACGGTAACCACAGACGCGTGATGAGGCGGCGATGATGCGCCGGGTGGAGCGGTGAGGGCATTCCTCGCCATCTCGGTGATCGCTGGCTTTGGGTTGCTTGCGGTTATGGCCCTGGTCTTCCGGTCCGAATCGGCGCGCCATTTGCTGAAGTTTGGGCGGAACGCGCTCTGGATCTACATCGCGGTGATCTTCGGGCTCGCGCTGGTGCAGTTCTACCGCGAGGGGCTGTAGCCCGTGCGCGTGTTGATTGCGCCACAGGAGTTCAAGGGCAGCCTCTCGGCGGATGAAGCAGCGATAGCGATACGTACCGGGATTCGCCGAATTCGGCCAGCGTGGACGTTCGACTTCCTACCGCTTTCCGACGGCGGGCCCGGTTTCCTCGAGGCGTTGCGCAAGGCAGTGAAATCCGACACCTCGGCGACGGTTGTGCACGACGCGTTGGGGCGACCCGTACTGGGACGATGGGTGACGCTGCGAGAATCCGGAGATGTGCTGATCGAGGCGGCGCAGGCGAACGGGCTGTTCCACCTGCGGACCGACGAGCTTGACCCGCTCTACGCCGATACTGCGGGCGTTGGCGACCTGATCGCTGAGGCGGCGCTAGGCGAGCCGAAACGAATCATCGTGGGGGTGGGTGGAAGCGCTACCACGGATGGCGGGAGCGGGATGGCACGAGCGCTGGGCGCGGTATTCCTGGACGAGTCGGGAAAGGTGCTCCCGGCGGGCGGCGCACCGTTGGGGAGGCTGGCGAGGGTGGACTGGCGGGCTCCGGCATGGGTCGCGCGGATCGAGTTCCTGGTGGCTAGCGATGTGACGAGCCCACTGGTAGGGCCGGAGGGCACCGCGGCGATCTACGCCCCACAGAAGGGCGCGGACAGCGGGCAAGTTGCGCTGCTCGAAGAAGCGATGGTTCGCTATGCGGCGGTACTCCGCCGATCTCTCGGCGTGGAGGTGGCAACGCTGCCTGGTGGAGGAGCGGCTGGCGGGCTGGGCGCCGGCCTGGCGGCGTTCCTCGGGGCGCGCATCGTGAGCGGCTTCGAAGTTGTTGCTGAGGCGACTCGGCTGCGGGAGCGGATGGCGCGCTGCGACCTGGTGATAACGGGCGAGGGGAGCTTCGACGGGCAATCCCAGCTGGGGAAAGTGACCGGCAGAGTAATCGCGATGGCGGAAGAACTGGGGAAGCCCTGGGCAGTCTTTGCGGGAAGGTCGAGGGACTCGGGCGACGCAATCCGCAGCATCGAGGGAATCGAAGCGGACTCCCACCGGGCGATGGCAAAGGCGGCTGAACTGCTCAGTGAGCTCGCGGCGGGGTGGGCGACGGAGCGAGAGTAGGCGCTACTCGAGCGCCTGGCGCGCTTTGCGGGCGGTGTGTGCATCGACCACCTGGTTGCCGAGACGCGCGACCCACGCTTCGCCGCTGCGGGCAGATTCGTAGGCCTCCACCTGGCGGCGCGAAAGTTCCACGTTGTGCGAAAGAGGGGTGAAGGCCGCGTTCGCCGTGGCCGCTGCGCGATAGTCGGAGAGAAGCGCGCCCGCGAAGCCGTACTGGGCAAGGTGGGTGAGCTGGAGTGGTTCGGCGGAGACGATCGGGAGTTTCTCGAACCCGCGCGCGGCAGCAATCACTGCGCCACGAGCGTAGGCCAGGCGGGGACCGTTCTCTTCAGCGCGCGCTCCGACGTCGGCGGCGTAAGCGCGCGAATCGAAGATCAGCCCACCTACGCGCGGCGCGGCCTGCACGATTTCGACGGCCCGCAGGAGTCCCCGCGCAGTATCGATAACGGGGAGCACTGCGACCGCACCCGGTTCGATGCCGGACGCGAGTTCGAATTCGCGCAGCAGCACCGCGAGATCGCGCACATCCTGCGGGTCGACCGCGTGGGGAAGGATCACGGCCTTCAAGTGGGGCCCGGTGAGCGCCTGAATGTCATCGCGCAGCAAGCGGGTGCGCGGGTGGTTAACGATGACGATGCCCTGTTTGTCGGCCGCCGCCACGCGGGCAAGGCCGCCGAGGGCGACGCGACGAAGCTCCTCGATCGAGACGGTGGAGTCGGCCAAAGTGAAGGCGACGGCCTCAGCGACGGAGGTGATGGATTCTTCGAGCCCGGCGCCGTGGGATGGCACCTGCGCGATGCTTCTCAGGCGCATGGTTAGGCCTGTCCCCCAATGTAGCCGCCGACAACCACGGCAGGCGGTTGAAGGGCGGAGAGGTGAATGTCCTGGCGGAGAGCCATCATGCCCTGCAGGTGATCGAGGGC
>JBDSEP010000295.1:0-3928 GCA_039919985.1 Tepidiformaceae bacterium
GTGACGCCAATCCGATTACGTCCAGCAGTTCCCGCACCTCCAATTCGGACCGCGTACCTTCAAGCCCCGCCAAAAGCCGGGGCAGCCCCTCGCGGCAGGGCGTACATTTTCCGCACGATTCTTCCGCATTGAAGGCCGCCATCGCGAGCACCGCGGCGCGCAAGTCGGAAGTGCCGTCGAAAACCACCATTCCCCCGGAGCCAGCGACGGCACCAGTGGGGTGCATCAGGCCGGGAGCGAGAGGCCGGTGAAACTCGGATCCGGGTAAGAAGCCGCCTGAGGGGCCACCTGCGAGGACGGCGACGGCGCCGCCATCCGTTGCTCGTCCGGCCTCCGTCACGAGATCGCGGAGGGGCGTTCCGAGGGGCATCTCGTAGAGCCCGGGCCTGTTCACGCGGCCGCTTACGCTGAACAGCTTCGTGCCGGGTGCCTCGGCCGTGCCGCTTGAGCGAAAGCCGTCCACGCCGTCCCGCATAATCACTGAGAGCAGGGCGATCGTCTCCACGTTGTTGACCACAGTAGGCATGCCGAAGAGCCCGGCTTCCGCGGGATAGGGTGGCCGCAGCCGTGGCACAGGCTTGCGCCCTTCGAGGGCGTTGAGGAGGGTCGACTCTTCTCCGAGCACATAGCCGCCGCCTCCTCGGACGATGTCGGGTTGGACCGGCAGGAGATGGGCCCACTCGCGGAGCGCGGCTTCGAGGGCCCCGCGCATCGGGCCTGCCTCGCCGTTCACAAAGATGACGATCGCCGCCGGGCTGAGCACCGATGCTGCTATCGCCAGGCCTTCCATGAAGCGGCGCGGGCGACTCTGGAGGATTGCGCGATCCTTGAAGACTCCCGGTTCGCCCTCCTCCGCATTGACGACGAGGACGACCGGCCTCTCTTGGGCGAGCGTCGTTCGCCACTTGAGTGCCACGGGGAAGTAAGCTCCGCCTCGCCCACGCAGGCCGGCGGCCTCGATCTGGTCGAGGGTCGCCGCGTCACCGAAGCGCTGAGCAGACTCAAGACCACGCCAGTCCTGGTTGTCCGGCTGGAGCATCGGCCCGGCGAGGATGATGCGCTCTTCAGGAAACGGCTCCTCGATCCCCTGCACGGGGGCGTCGTAGCAGCGGAAGCGACAGCCACCAGAGTACCCGCGAAACGCCTGCGCACCGTTCAGGACGCAACCGAGTCCACCGCAGGGCCCGGCGGATGGCGACTCCTCGAAGTGGAAGAGCGGGTACGAGGTGGCCGCCTCCCAGGCTTCGGCCAGGGGGATGCGCAGTGCGTGAGAAATCTCGGCGACCCCCGCTCTGGTCAGCCGGCCGGCGCCGTCCTGCTCTTCATGGAGCCGCGAGAGGAAGTGGAAGCGAGCGGGAAATTGAACCGGGGCCATGCGCTGGATGCTACCGTGCGCGGGCCGCCCTGGCACTTCTAGGCCCGCTTGAGGGCACCGACAACCGTGGGCTGCGCCGGGTGCGCTACGGTGCGCCTGCAAGGCTCCGGTTCGTGACACGCCTGGGCAAGGGAGCGGTCCACTACATCGGCAAGCCCGCGGCGCCGCGCTTCCGTTCGGACGTAGGAGACAGTGTTAGAGATCGTCGCCTCGAATCCGGGCCATTCGTCACAACGCAGCACACGGAGGTGGCGGGAAGACTCGTTCCATTCGACGACAAGGCGGGCATGTGCGGCCGGCCCCGCGGAGTAGCGGGTGTAGCCACCGAGGTAGTCGATATTGAGGTGCAGCCCTCGTGCGGTGGGCTCAATCTCCGCGCGGGAGAGCCCGTCCCAGAGGTCCCCGAGGGCAAGTAGCAGGCGAAAGGCGACATCGGAGGTATCTGCGCGCAATTGACGATCCCAAGGGTTTTATTGGCGAGCTGTGCGGGCCTCCGCGTACTGCCTAACCGGCATACTACGCTCGTCTTTCCGAGAATGCACGACCCTACCTATAACAGCTATAGACGACGCTTCAGTTTTGCGCGTGGTCTATCCCGACCTGGCCGTCCCGCCAGCGGGATGCGACGGGTGGTCTCGCGACAGCTTGGCCGGGGCCAAAAACGGGCGCCCAGCGTTGACAGTGCAGACCCAGCCTTCCTACGATCGAGGACGTGCCGCAGGCCACCGAAGAGACACTCGCACGCCTGGAGGGCCTCGGTCACCGGGCCACAGGTTCGCGCCGCGCGGTTCTCGAGGCGATCTCTCGTCGCGGGTCGACGTTCACCGTAGAGGAGATCTGCGAAGCCGCCCCGGAAGTCGGGCGGGCGACAGTCTTTCGCACGATGAAGTTGTTACAGGACCTCGATCTGGTCTGCCGGCTGCCACTGGGCGACGGGGGCGTGCGCTACGAAGTATCCCGCAGCCCACATCACCACCATCTGATCTGCAGCCGCTGTGGCGCAGTGACGGAGTTTAGCGACCCGGAGCTCGACGCCCTCATTGTCGCGAACGCAAGGCGCGAGGCATTTCGCCTGGACGGCCACAGCCTGGAGCTGTACGGCCTTTGCGCGGACTGCTGGTCTGCAGCGGGCTAACGCTCTTCGAAATCGCGGAGCAGGGTCTTCATACCTGGCTTGAACACAACCTTCCCGTTGATCACCACGACTTCGTTGTTGAGGTACAGCTGGACGGCCTTGCTCAGCACCTTCCCTTCGAGCGCCCGTCCTTTGCGCCGCACATCCTCCACGCTATCCACGCCGACTTCGATGCTGAAGACGTCCTGGAGAATGATCGGCCCGGCGTCCAGTTCCTCGGTGACGAAGTGGGCGGTGCATCCGGTGACGCGTACGCCGTCCTCCCACGCGCGCCGGTACGGGTTGGCGCCCGGGAAATACGGAAGCAGCGAGGGGTGGATGTTGACGATCCGCCCGGCGTACGGCGCAACGACTGCGGGAGTGAGGATCTGCATGTAGCGCGCCAGGACCGCGACTTCGACCTTCGCCGCATCCAATTCCGTGAGGAGAAACTGCTCATGCGCCGCCTTGTCCTCGCTCGGGAACCATTTGAATGGCAGGCCTCGCGATTCGGCGGCGGCCCGCAAGTCTTCATGGTTGCCAAGCACGATAACGATCTCGCCGTGCAGTTCGCCGGAACGCTGGTCGTCGACGAGCTGCTCCAGGCAGTGCGCCTCCTTGCTCACGAGCACCCCCACGCGCCGCCGTTCCCGCTCGTGGTGGAGCATGACCCGGATCTCCATCGCAATCTCTTCGCCAATCGAGAGCAGCCCCGTCACCAGTTCATCGAGGCTCACGGAGGCTTCGGTGATGTCGACCATCATGTCCATCAGGAACTGGCCGCGCACTACTCGCTGCTCGATGTCCTCGATGTTCACGTTGCGGTCCGCAAGGTGCGTGCTAATCCGCGCGACCACGCCTTTTTGGTCGCGCCCAAGGACGCTGACGATCGCGAGGACACGGGCCATGTCGGGACGCTCCGGGAGTAGAAGTGCGCTGTTGAAGCGTGAGTTTACTGGATCGCGGGCGCTGGATCGATGAAGTGCGGAACGGGACAGCTGTGGAATCCGCTATGAGGAAGTTCGTTTGTTGAAGCTGACGGCATCCGTCGAGGGCCGTGCGAAGTGACGCGGAGGAGAGATCCGCGACATGCTCCGGCATCGTATCTGGACTGGTAGCGCGGTCGCAGGATCGCGCTCCGACCGGCGCTGACGCCGCCGGCGGACCGAAAGGCAGGAGGTGCCGCGCAAGAACAGCGTGTTAACGGACCCGATCAGCCGTAGAGAGTTGTTGACTTTAGGCGGTTCGGCGCGCACCTTACCGTTCGGTTAATCGATAACAGGAGGGAACCTACAACCGATGACCAAGACTAAAATGAAGATGCTCTTTAGCATCTTCGCGGTGTTTGCCGTGCTCGCCCTTGCAGCTGCATGTGGCGATGACGACGACGACACCAGCAAGCCCACCTCTGCCCCAGGCGCCACCACCGCCTCCGGCTC
>JBDSEP010000306.1:0-3527 GCA_039919985.1 Tepidiformaceae bacterium
CACCGTCTGGGCACATCGACCGATGGTGCGCAAGACGGGTGACGATGTGCTCTCCGTCGAAACGAGCGACAGCCGTTGAGCGGCTCAATAGTCTCCGACAGATTGAAATCGGGGTGTTGGTAGGCCCGGAGAGATTCGAACTCTCGACCAATGGATTAAAAGTCCACTGCTCTACCAGCTGAGCTACAGGCCCATAAGCGCCCACCCGCCGCACGACGCAACCCGATCCTATTGTGGCTCGGCCTAACGCCCAACAATCCCCGCCACCCCTTGTGGGGTGGACAGGTCCGCAGCCCCGCCCCGCCTTGGCGAGCGCAGACCACCGCGCTAGGCTAGTCCGATGCCTCACGTTCAACGCCCTGATGGTGCCCAGATCTTCTACGAAGTGCGCGGCAACGGATTCCCCTTGCTCCTCTTCGCCCCCGGCGGTATCAACAGCCAGGTCTCCTTTTGGCCGCGCAGTACCATCAACCCGTTCGAGTTCGCGGACGAATTCATGGTCATCGGCATGGACCAGCGCAACGCCGAACGCTCGCCCGGCCCGCTCAAGGCTCCCACGTGGGCAGAGCACGCCGCTGACCAGCGCGCCGTGCTCGATGCGCTGGGCCTGGAGCGCGCCATGCTCTACGGCGGATGCATCGGCGTTGCCTTCCTCTTGCGATTCATCGAGGAAGCTCCGGAGCGCGTAGCAGCAGCAGTCGGCCAGGACCCCGTCGGATTGGCTGAAGGCGTCAACTCTCGAGAGACGTTCTTCGCGATGTTCAAGCCCACCATCGAACTCGCACGGACGGGAGGCATGGTCGCCGTGGTCGAGTCCGCAGTCGCGAACCCGACCTTCGTGTTGAACAACGCCGGCGGTCCCTTCGCCGCGCGCATCGCCGCCGATGCCACCTTCCGCGCAGCGGTGCTCGCACTACCGGCTGCCGACTACGAGCGCATGATGGTCAACTACGACGACGCCCTCTGGGGTGCCCGCCTGCCGTTCGCCAGCGTAGACGCAGCATCCGTAAAGCGCTGCCCCGCTCCGCTCCTCATTCTCCCCGGCAACGATTCGTTCCACCCGACCGCGGTCGCGCACCAGATCTGTCGCGACGCCCCTCAAGCCACCTGCCTGGACGTGGACGCTCGCTCGCCCGAAAAACTGGAGGCTACGAAGCAGACCATCCGCGCCTTCCTTCGCCAGCACGCGAAGTAGGCCCTGTCCGAACGCCGCTGTGTGATCGAATCCTTCCGGAGCGCGGCCTCGCTCCCACCGGTGGCTCGAGGCTACAGCGCCTCGAGTCGCTCCCGCAGTCCGCTCGCCCGCGCTTCGGCCTCCAGCATCGTCGCCTGCATACCGGCGACCACCGTCTCCGGAGCCTTCGCCCGAAACTGCTCGTTCGCCAGCTGCTTCTTCAGCCGTTCGGCGTGTCCCGCTGCTTCGGCGAGCTCCTTCTCCAGGCGCGCCCGTTCCTGCGCGAGGTCCACTTCCGGCAGAGCTACCGCAATCTCCGTGTCGGCGACCCGACCGAAGCCGTACTCAGCCGGCGGCAGCTCGGCGTCCGCCGCCACCACTCGAGCGTCCACGCGAGACGTGAAGATTGTGGCTGAAAGCGTCTCTTCCAAAGCCCAGCGGTTGCCGGCAGCCCGCAGAAATACGGTCGGCCTCGCCCCTGCCTCCAGCTTCTTCTCGGTGCGGACGTTGCGAATCGTGCGGTTGACCTCGATAACGTGCTCCATCGCGGCGTCCGCGGACGCGTCCTTCCAGTTCCCGCCGCTCTTCGGAAACCACGCGACGATCAGCTGCGCGGCCATGTCGCCGTCAATCCGCTGACGGACCGCTTGCCAGAGCTCCTCCGTAACGAACGGCATGAACGGGTGCAGCATTCGTAGCCCGTGGTCCAGGGCGTGCAGCAACACCGCGAGTGGCCGCTCGTCGCCAGCAGCCAAACGCACCTTGGTCATCTCGATATACCAGTCGCAGAAATCACTCCGCAGGAACTCCTCTATCGAACGCGCCGTCTCGCCGAGTTGGTAGGCGCGCATTGAGAAATCCACTTCACTCTCAAGCTGTTCCAGGCGCGACAGTATCCAGCGATCCTCGAGGGCGAAGCTCTCGCGGTCCGCAGGGTGCGGTGACTTCACCTCTCGCGGCCCCACCTTTCCGAGAACGAAACGCGCCGAGTTCCAGAGTTTGTTCGCGAAATTGCGCGCCGCAATCATCCGTTCGTCGCTGAACCGCTGGTCGGAGCCGAGCGTCGCGCCCGTGAGGATGGCGAATCGGAACGCGTCCGCGCCGTACTTCTCCGCCATGATTAACGGGTCTACCACGTTGCCCTTCGATTTCGTCATCTTCTCGCCGTTCGCGTCTCGGATAAGCCCGTGGAATAGCACCTTGCGGAACGGCATCGAGCCCTCTGATCCGCGTTCGCGCATGTTGTACAGCCCAAACATCACCATGCGCGCGCACCAGAAAAACATGATGTCGTAGCCCATCTGGATGTCCGCCGTGGGGTACCAGTAGCGCAGCGACTCGGTCTCTTCCGGCCAGCCCAGGTCCGCGTGTGGGGCCAGGCCCGAAGAGAACCAGGTGTCGAGCACATCCTCGTCCTGGCGGAGCGCACCTCCACATTCCGGGCAGGCGGCGGGATCCTCCACCGCGGCGATGGTGTGCTTGTTTTCGCAATACCACACAGGGATCTGATGGCCCCACCAGATCTGCCGGCTGATGCACCAGTCGCGGATGTTATCCATCCAGTTCAGGTACACCTTCTCGAAGCGCTGCGGGACGATTCCGATGCGCCCATCCCGCACGGCCGCCGCCGCATCACCGGAAAGCGAGTGGCCCGGTTCGTACTCCTTGCGCGTGTCCAGCCACCACTGTTCGCTCGGTAGCGGCTGGATTACGGTCGAACACCTGCTGCAGTGACCCACGCTGTGGGTGTACTCCTCCACGTGGTCGAGGAATCCCTCGTCGTCGAGGTCACCGAGGATCGCCGTTCGCGCGTCCTCCGCCGACATCCCGGCGTAGGGCCCGGCCTCGTCATTCATCCGCGCCTGCAGGTCCATGGCGATAATCACCGGCAGGTCGTGCCGCTGCCCGATCTCCCAGTCGTTCGGATCGTGGCCCGGCGTCACCTTCACTGCCCCGGTGCCGAACTCTGGTTTCACCGCGTCATCTCCAACCACGGGGATCTCGCGGCCCATGATTGGCAGCATGAGCATCCGCCCGATCTTCTCCTCGTAGCGGTCGTCCGAAGGGTTCACCGCCACCCCGCTATCGGCCACCATCGTCTCCGGGCGGGTCGTCGCCACCGTCACATAATCCGGCAGCGGCATCCCGCCCTCGCCCACAATCGGGTACCGAACGAAGTACAGCCTCGCCGCCTCTTCGACGTAATCAACTTCCAGGTCGCTCAGCGCGGTCTCGCAGCGAGGACACCAGTTGATCATCCTCAGTCCGCGATAAATCAGCCCCTTCTTATACAGACTCACGAAGGTCGTCCGTACCGCCTTCGCAATCTCCGGGTCTAGCGTGAAGACGCTCC
>JBDSEP010000361.1:0-6040 GCA_039919985.1 Tepidiformaceae bacterium
CCATCCCGCATCACCGCGATTCTCGTCCCCATCGTCATCGCCTCCACCTGGTCATGAGTGACGTAGATGAAGGTCGTCTCCAACCGGCGATGCAGACTGCTGATCTCCGCGCGGGTTTTGAGCCGGAGTTGCGCATCCAGGTTGCTCAGCGGTTCGTCCATCAGGAAGACGCTCGGTCGGCGCACGATCGCCCGTCCCAGGGCAACTCGTTGCCGCTGGCCGCCGGAAAGCTCGCGGGGCCGCCGTTCCAGCAACGCGGACATCCCGAGCATGGCCGCTGCGTCCTCAACCCTCTGCGTGATCTCGGCCCGCGGAGTCTTGCGCTGCTTGAGGCCAAAAGCCAGGTTGTCGCGCACGTTCATGTGCGGGTAGAGGGCGTAGCTCTGAAACACCATGGCGATGTCCCGCTTCGACGGTTCTGCGTTGGTGACATCCACACCGCCGATTCGTATCGTCCCCGACGTCGGAGTCTCCAGGCCCGCCACCATTCGAAGCGCGGTGGTCTTGCCGCAGCCTGACGGCCCAACCAGCACGAGGAACTCGCCGTCATCGACTTCCAGGTTGAGGTCGGCGACCGCCCGGACTTCACCGAAGTGCTTGCTCACGCCTTCGAAAGTGACGGTCATGCGGGTGCTCCCTAAAAAGATTGGTCCCGGGACGAGCCAAAAGTCCCGCCCCGGGGAGGTGCGAACCTAAGCCTTGAGCTTCGGCCTCACGTCGTTCTGGTAGGCGCTCTCAAGCTCCTTCTTTACGTCCGGCCAGACATTCCGGGCGTCTTCGTTGTTCAGAAGCATGCGTTCCAGGCCCTTCCCAAGGATGGCGTCCCCGCCGGGAATGTAGACTCGGGCCGAGTCCTGCGACTGGGTTTTCGAAAGCTGCTCGATAGCGGTTTTGAACTGCGGCTTCGTCTTCAGGAATTCGGCCATGGCGCCGGTGATCGCCGACTTGCGCACCGGCATGTAGCCAACGTTCTGCGAGTAGTACGAGGTGTTCTCAGGCTCCCCAAGGAACTTGATGAACGTCATCGCCGCAACCTTGTTGGCATCTGGGATAGCGTCCGGGATGGCCAGGCCGGCGCCGCCGGTGGGGCAGCCGAACTGCTTCTTCTCCGGGTAGAAGGCCGTCCCAACTTCGAACTTGGCGTCTCTCAGGACCCCGGCAAGGCCGCCTGTCGATGACAGGATCGAGGCCGTCGTGCCCGCGATAAAGTCGGCGGTTTCCGAGTTGGCGGTGACGTTTGCGTACTTCTTCGAGTACACCTGGCTGCGAACATAGTTGCCAGCGTCAATGGCTTCCTGCGAATCGAGCAGGATCTTGAAGCTCGGGTCGCTGTAACGCCCGCCGAACTGCCAGATGATGCCTTGGAAGGTCCAGGCAGCGTAGCTGTCACCTTTCACGTGGGTGAAGGCGTACTCCCCGGAGCCCGCCTTCGCCTGGAGCTTGCCGCCCCACTCATCCATCTCGTCCCACGTCTTGGGGCCGCGGTCCGGCAGGCCTGCTGCCTGCCACTTCTGCTTGTTGTAGTAGAACAACGGCGTCGAGCGGGCGAAGGGCATGGCCCATTGCTTTCCGTCGTACTGGTAATCCTTCACCAGCGTCTCCTGGTAGTCCGGCAGGTCGACTTTCAGTTCCTTCAGCAGGTCATCGACCGGAGCAATCGTCTTCGCCAGGTAGTATTTGAACCACCAGACGTCAGACAACATCACAACGTCCGGGATCTGCTTCGCTACGAGGCCAGCGTTGAACTTCTGCGAAACCTCGGCGTAGTTCGCCCCTGCCGTTTCGAGCTTCACCTTGATCTCGGGGTATTTCGCCTGGAAGCGGGTGATCAGCTCCTCTTCGACAGCCTTGGAGTTGGCCGGGTGGACGCTCCAGAAGGTTACCTGCCCCGCAGGCTTCACGCCGCTAAACTTGGTGGTGCTCGCACTGCTGGTGCCCGTTCCACCTGTACCGGTTCCCGGGGTGCCGGCTCCGGTCGTCGAACTGCCCTTCGGGCTGTCGTCGCCGCCGCAGCCCACGATTCCGATTGCGGCGGCGCCAGCCGCCAGGCCAAGAACGTTTCTTCGCGAGAGTGTGGACATCGTTTCTTCCCCTGACTGAGTTTGTGTTAAGAACCGTCGCGCTAGGCGTCGGGAATCACCCTTTTACCGAGCCTGCCGTCAGGCCCTCGACCACGTGCCGCTGCGACCAGACGAAAAGCGCCAGGATCGGAACGATGACGAACACCGCACCCGCCATCACTACGCCCCACTGCGTCTGGCCTTCGGAGTTCTGCAGCTGCGTCAGCCCGAGCGGCAGCGTTCGCACCTTGTCGTCCGTCGCTACCAGCAGCGGCCAGACGTATTCGTTCCACTTCGCGACCACGGTGATCAACGTGAAGGTGATGAGCGTGGGCCGGGACATGGGGAGGACGATGGTCCAGAGCATCCGCAGGTGTCCCGCGCCGTCAATTCGGGCAGCCTCTATCACTTCTTTCGGGAGAGTGAGGAAGTGCTGTCGCATCAGGAACGTGCCGAAAGCCACGCCCCCCCCTGGGATGATGATGCCCTGGTAGGTATTCACCCAGTTGAGCTCCGAAACCAGCACGTAGTTCGGAATGAGCACTACCTGTTCGGGAACCATGAGCGCCGCGAGGATGGCGAGGAACACCAGGTCCTTCCGCGGGAAACGCAGGAACACGAGGGCGTAGGCGGTCAGCACGCCGTTCGTCACCTTCAGCGCGCTTCCAAGAATCGTGGTGACCAGACTGTTGAAGAAGTAACGTTCGAAGGGGACGGCAGTCCAAGCCTGGCGGTAGTTCTCCCAATGCAGCGAAGAAGGCAGCCAGGAAATCGGGAGCGAGTAGATCTCCTGCCGCGTCTTCAACGAAGCGCCCACCATCCAGAGGAGTGGCGCGAAGATCACGATCACGCAGAGCACCATCAGTCCGTACTGGGCAATTGCACCAGCCGCGCCGCGCCAGGCCACGCGCTGCCTGGGTTTAGGCTGCTGTAGTTCGGCGCCTGTTGCTACTGCGCGGGCCATTCGGCGAACCTCATGAGTAGTGAACCCGCCGCTCGAGGAAGCGAATCTGCAGAACCGTGGCCGCCAGCAGGAAGATGAAGAGCACGGTCGCTACCGTGGATGCCGCCCCCACGCGGTAGTTCACGAATCCCTGCTCGTACACCTGATAGACCATCGTCTTCGTCGCGTCGAGCGGACCGCCCTGGGTCATCACCCGGATGATGTCGAAGGCCTGCATCGAGCTGAGGATGCTTGTCACGAGTAGGAAAAAGGTGACTGGCGAAAGGTGCGGAATGGTCACGTGGCGGAACCGCGCCCAGGCGCCGGCGCCATCAACTCGCGCCGCTTCGTAGAGTTCTAGCGGAATCGTCTGCAGCCCCGCGATATAGACCACGACGGCGTATCCGAGGTTCTTCCAGACGAAGGCGATGATCACCATCGGCATCGCCCAGTTTGGGTCGTTATACCAGTTCGGCGAGGTGGTCCCCAGGCGCTCGAGCAATGCGGCGACGAGGCCAAACCGCGGGTCGAAGACAAACAGCCAGACGATGCCGATAGCAGCGCCGCTCACCACATATGGCGCAAAGAGGATGGTTCGGGCCGCGTTCCGGCCCCGCAGTGGACGATTCAGCAGTAGCGCTAGCCCCAAACCGATGACGAGTGTACCGACGACAGTGGCGAAGCTGAAAACGAACGTATTGCGGATGATGTAACGATTCGTATCGTTGTCGAAGTAGTTACGGTAGTTGTCGAGCCCGACCCAAATCTTCACCGGTGAGATTAAATCCCAATTGTAGAAAGACAGCCGAACTGTTTCGTACAGCGGTTTATACGTGAAGAAAAAGAGCAGCAAGACGTTCGGCGCGACGAACAGAAGGAAGAGGAGATACTCCCTCCAGGGCGTCGCCCTCCGCGTATCCCCACGGCCGCGATCGAACGTCACGGCCGCACTTTAGCACTCCCGCGTTAATGTTTGCCAGACGCGAACCCAGATCCTCCGAGGCGACGCGAGTCGGCGACGCATCTGGCGGCGGACAATCGAAGGGTCAGCCAGGCGGCTCGGGGTCCGAGCTGGGGTGGGCCACCACATGCCCCGACATCTGGGCGGCGCGATGGAGCCGCCGCTAGCCGATGCCCGGGTTCAGGGGCGCAGTTCCAATGATCGCCTGGGCCTCGAGTTCGTCGAGCTGCGCCTCGCCCACGCCCAGCAGCGTCGAGAGCACCTCTCGCGTGTGTTCGCCAAACAAGGGTGCATGCCTGCGTAACTGCGGGTTCGCCTCGATGAATCGCCAGGTGCTAGCCGGCTGCTTCCACGCCTCCATGCGCGGATGCGGAAGCTCTACCCAGTAGCCCCGTTCGGCGAGATGCGGGTCGTCGTGAATCTTCTCGGTATCGAGCACTCGCCCGGCTGGCACCCCGGAGGCCTGCAACGCCTCCATCGCCGCCTGCGGGTCCTGGACGCTGCACCATCGAGCGATGAGGGAGTCGAGTTCACCCTGACGATCACGCCGCTCGCCGAGCGTCAGGCCGGCCAACGCCGGTGCCCCGATCAGGGTAACGAGCACCTGCCACTCGGCATCCGTGCGAACGGAGATGGCCAGCCATTGCTCTTCGCCCACGCAGCGATACACGCCCTGTGGGACGAAGTGAACGTCTCGGTTGCCGCGATGGGGCGTCTGCTCGTCCCGCAGTGAAGCGGCGGCGAAGGCCTCTCCGATCAGCGTCGACATCGTCTCGCGTTGACCAAGATCCACGTGTACCCCGAGGCCCGTCTTACGCCGTCGGATGAGGCTCATGGCCACCGCCGCCGCTGCCGCTTTGCCCGCCACCGGATCGCCGTAGGAGACGCCCGTCTTGTAGGGGATGTCATCGTCTCCGTACCCCGTAAGCGAAGCGAGCCCGCTCATCTGCTCGATGATTGGCCCGAAGCCCACGTGGTCTCGTTCGGCACCGAACTTACCGAAGCCCGCCATGCTGATGACGATGATCTCCGCGCGCGCGGCGCGCAGCTCTTCGTAGCCAAGACCAAGGTTGTCCATCACCGAGGCGCGGTAGTTTTCGATCACCACATCCGAACGAGCGACCAACCCCAGGAAGAGCTCGCGCCCACGGCCCTGCGAAAGGTCGAGCGTGACCGACTTCTTATCGCGGTTGTAGTCGTTGAAGTAGTACGAGGCATTCCACGGCTCCTCAACCCCTTCGAGCGGGATGAGGGTGCGAATGTTGTCCCAGGCGCTCGGCGATTCGATCTTCAGCACTTCGGCGCCCATCTCGGCGAGCACCCTCGTGGCGTACGGCCCGGCCCACATCATCGTCAGGTCCAGGACACGGATCCCAGCCAACGGAAGTTGCTTCATGCCCTGACCTCGAGCCAATCGGTGGCCACCGCCGCAGTATCGGCGCCCGCCTCATGCAGCAAGGAAGGTGGAGTCCACGGAAACCCGAGAAATGGCCGACCGGGCACCACAGCCGTCCGACCGTCGGGCAGGCGAACCTCATCGAAAAACGCGCGCTCGGCCAGCGACGGGCTTTCGAGAAGCTCACCGGGCGTGAGGACGGCGCCGAACGGGACCTTGTAGAGCGGACTCATTGCGAGAATCTCGTCCTTCGTGTGGTCGCCGAACCAGCCGTAGAGTTTCGCCTGCAGTTCGTCGTCGTTAAGCGTCCGCTGAATCGGGTCTCGAAACCGCGGGTCGGCCAATTCCGGGTCGCCCACTGCCGCGAAAAGCCCGGGGATCTGCCGTTCCAGCGCGCACACGCCGGCGAAACCATCCGCGCACGGGTAGATCGCCCACACCGCGCGGACGTGGTTGCCAGCCCGCAGATGCGGGCCGAGACCGTCGTACGCGCTCTTCGGGCCGTAGAGTTCGAGCATCCCTGCCGCAGCCTCTTGCAGCGAGATGTCGATCCAATCCCCTTCGCCCTGGATCATCGCCCCGTAGAGCGCCGTAACGGCCGCGCCGAAAGCGTTGAGCGCACCGAGGCAGTAAGCCTGGCTGCCGCCAGTCTGCAGCGGCTCGCGCGAGGGGTGACCCGT
>JBDSEP010000083.1:0-15898 GCA_039919985.1 Tepidiformaceae bacterium
GCGGGGTGGTCTTCGGCGAGCACCCGCACGGTTTTTCCCTCCGCTGCCCGCAAGTACGGCGGGCCCCAGGAGATGCCGCCCGGCGCGGGCAACCAGCTGTACCGATCGCAACCCTCGAAGCCCAGGAGACCCGCCTGTGTTGCATTCGGTCGGCCCATGACGATCACGGTGCCACCCGATTCGAGCAGCCGACGCGTCTCTTCGGCCCTGCGCCGAATTTGCTCCGCCGCACTAACGGCGGAAGCGGAGCTCGGCGCGTTGACGATGGGGCGATCATCGAACGCCGTGAAGTCGTAGCCGCCGATGGTCAACTGGTGGACTGCCTGTGTGATGCTGGCCGGGTCAATGAACACCGCGTCGTAGTCAGCGTACGAGGGCGCCGTAAAGACGTTGTAGTTGTCGATCGCGGCATCCGGGAGGGCGTAGCCGATGGCAAGCAGGCGCATCTAGGAAGGCTCCGATGAAAGCAGGTTGCGGAGGCGGTCGGCCAACTGTTCCCGCATGTCGCCGCGGGCCAGCGCAGCGCCAACGTTGGCGGCGATCAGCCCCAGCGGACGCCCAGTATCGTAGCGCGTCCCCTCGTACGTGAGCGCAGAGACTGTTTCGCCGGCGGCGATCTGACTGGCGAGCGCGTCTGTAAGCTGCAGTTCGCCGTTCTTCCCCGGCGGAATTCGGTCGATGTGCGCGAAAATGGTAGGCCCAAGGATGTACCGCCCGACAACACCAAGGCGTGACGGGGCGTCCGCCAAACCAGGCTTCTCGACAATCGCCCGAAGCCTCGCGGGGTTGTTCTGTCCGGCTTCGGGATCGACGATGCCGTACTGCGGCACTTCGCTGTCGGCCACCTCCTGGACAGCGATGATCGAGCCTTCTCCGGCGCTGAATGCCCGTAACAACTGGCCGATAACCGGGGTGTCTGAAATCAGCACGTCATCTGGAAAGAGCAACGCGAACGGTTCGCCTTCCAGCAGGTCGCGAGCACTTTGAATCGCATGGGCGATGCCAAGCGGTTCCGCCTGCCGCCGATAGTGGAAGCGAGCGAGTGTTGCCGGCGCGCGGACTGCGGCGACGAGTTCGCTTCGGCCCTCACGCTCGAGAATTTGCTCGACCCGGCCGCCGTGGCCAAAGTGTTCGGCGATAGCCTCCTTGCCATCGGCCACCACGAACACAATCTCGCTGAGACCAGCGGCCACGGCCTCCTCCACCGCATACTGGATGAGCGGCTTGTCCACCACGGGGAGCATCTCTTTTGGCACCGCCTTGGTGGCTGGGAGGAGGCGAGTCCCGAGCCCGGCGGCGAGAATGAGGGCCTTTGAAACGCGAGGCATGCCTGGCCATGGTAGGTGCCTCGCCGCCCGGTGGATATACACCGTGGACCTTGGCTGGTATCCTTAGCCTTGTCTGACTTTTCCCGGGGAGCAGTTTGAGGAAACGACCAAAGGTACAACCGAAGCCGGCGCCGCCGGAACCGCGAATCAACGAGCGCATCCGCGTTCCAGAAGTACGTCTTATCGATGAAGAGGGGCGTCAGGTGGGCGTCGTCCGAACTGTCGAAGCTATTGCTATGGCCCGCCAGCGAGACGTGGACCTGGTTGAAGTGTCCGCACAGGCACAGCCGCCCGTGGCCCGCCTCATGGACTTTGGCCGCTTCAAGTACGAGCAGTCCAAGAAGGACCGCGAAGCCAAGAAGCACCAGGTGAACGTCCAACTTCGCGAAGTGCGGATGAAGCCGAAGATCGACGACCACGATGTGGACTTCAAGACTCGGACTGCCGCGAAGCTGCTGAAGCAGGGCGACAAGGTGAAGGTCACCGTCATGTTCCGCGGGCGCGAAATCACGCACCCGCAGATCGGCAAGAACCTTCTCGACCGTGTCGTGGCGGCACTGCAGGACGTCGCACTTGTGGAGAAGGACGCGATGTTGGAAGGCCGTCACATGACGATCATCCTCGCCGCAGACAAGAAGAAGATTGCGGCGAAGGCGCGAGCGCTGGCTGCCGCTGCCGCTGCTACAGGAGCCCCCGCTCCCGTGGAAGAGGAAGAGACCGACGAGGCGGTTCTCGCCGCCGCTGCCGCCGCGCCGGTGGTTGGCGAAGAGAACGACGACGAAGACGAAGCGGACGACGCTTCCGAGGCAGACGATGCCGAGGAAGTGGCCGAGCCAGTTGCCGCGACAACAGGAGACTAACGTGCCGAAGCTCAAGACTCATAAGGGTGCCGCCTCGCGCTTTCGCGTAACTGCCGGCGGCAAGATCATGCGAATGCAGGGGAGCCGGAATAACTTTCGCCGCAAGAAGCGAAAGCCTGTCACGGTCCTGTTTGGGCGCACCGTTGAGGTGTCGCCGACCCATTCCCCAATCGTGAAACGTCTGCTCGCCGGCCAGGATTAGGCGAACTACTAAGGAGCATCAGTCATGAGCCGAGTCAAGCGGGGCGTCACATCGCATCGTCGCCATAAGAAGATCCTCAGCCTTACCAAGGGCCACCATGGTCAGCGCCATCGCCTGATCAAGCGCGCGAATGAGAGCATGCTCCACGCCCTGCGCTACAACTACGTGGACCGCAAGGACCGCAAGAGCGACTTCCGCGAACTCTGGATCATGCGCATCAACGCCGCCGCGCGGCTCCACGGCATCACCTACAGCAGGCTTATCCACGGCCTAAAGCTTGCTGGTATCGAACTGGACCGCAAACAGCTTGCGGACCTCGCCGTCACACGCCCGGACGCATTCGAGATGATCGTCGGCCAGGCGAAGGCCGCCGTCGCCTGACGCGTCGACGTCCGATTCGAGAGGCGCCTCACCGGGCGCCTTTTCTGCGTAATGTGCTCCTCGTGTTCGAGGCGCCGGGTCCACGGCGCAAGGGCGTAAGCTGGCCCGATGAACCCCGACAAGACTCCTACACGCACCGAACACGATGCCCTCGGCGAATACGAGGTCCCCGCCGCAGCGTACTACGGGATCGATACGGCGCGGGCTGTCGAGAACTTCCCGATCAGCGACCGGCGGCTGCAGCGTCCCTTCCTCCGTGCGCTCGGTGTCATTAAACAGAGCGCGGCCAAGGCGAATCGTGACCTGGGACTGATCGAGGAAGCCACCGCGGAGGCGATAATCGAGGCTGCCGGCGAGGTCGCTTCCGGCCGATGGGACTCCGAGTTTGTGGTGGATGTCTACCAGACTGGTTCCGGCACCTCCACCAACATGAACGCCAACGAGGTCATCGCCAACCGCGCGAACGAGATCCTCGGGGTGGCTACCAGGGGCTCCAACGCTCCGACGCATCCGAATGACCACGTAAACCGGGGCCAATCCTCGAACGACGTCATCCCCACCGCCATCCACGTCGCGGCGATCGTTGAGATGCGCCTTCGGCTGCTCCCGGCGCTCTACACCCTGGAATCGTCCCTGCTCGCGAAAACGTCCGAGTTTCGCGATGTGATTAAGACCGGGCGGACCCACCTGATGGACGCCACGCCCATCCGGCTTGGGCAGGAGTTTAAGGGATACGCGGGCCAGGTCGAACGGGGTCGCCGTCGAGTGACCGCTGCCGGGGAAGTGCTTCGCGAAGTCGCGCTTGGCGGAACCGCCGTCGGCACAGGCGTCAACACGCACCCGGAGTTCGCTGCCCGCGCGCTCGCCTACGTCCGCGAGGCACTGAAAATCCAGGCAGTCGAAACAACGAACCACTTCCAGGCTCAATCCACCATCGATTCCATCGTGGAGGCCAGCGGTCACCTGCGAACGCTCGCCGTTTCGCTCTTGAAGACCGCCAATGACATCCGGCTGATGGGCAGTGGGCCGCGCGCCGGGCTATATGAACTCGCCTTGCCCGCGCTTCAGCCCGGCAGTTCGATCATGCCCGGCAAGGTGAACCCGGTGATCCCGGAGAGCGTGGTCATGGTGGCCGCCCAAGTGATCGGCAACGACGCCACAATCGCCATGTGCGGCCAGTGGGGATTTTTCGAACTGAACACGATGATGCCCGTCGCCGGCTACAACCTGCTGAACTCTATCGAACTGCTCTCCAGCGCCGCCACAGTACTCGCCGAGAAGTGCGTCCATGGACTTGTGGCCACGGCGAATGGCCCGTTGATGGTGGAGCGCGGACTGAGCATCGCCACCCCGCTCGCCAACGTCATCGGATACGAACGCACGGCCGAACTGGCGAACGAGGCCTTTCGCTCGGGGCGTAGCATCCGCGAGGTCGCGCTCGAGCAAACGGACCTGAGCGCTGAGGAGCTGGCCACAATCCTGAACGCCGCCCGGATGACCGGCGACATCCGAGGCGAGCGCTAGCGTACAGGCTGCGTTCCACTTGCCTCGCCGCTTGCGCATTCCCGCTTGCTGCGAATTCGCTCACCACGGGTTCGAGCACGTTGCCCTTGAGTTTCGGGTGAATCAGCCGACCCTTAGAAAAGGTGCCCTGATGGTCCCGCGGCAAGAACAAGCTCCACTGGGAGCGGTCCAGGCTGCGGCACCAAAGCGTCGCAACTCGCCTCATTCGTTTCGAACACCTGACTGGATGGTTCCCATGCCCTTAAACGCTACCGGACGAAGTTTCGAACCGAACCGGCCCGCCATCACGCGGATGATCGCTGCGCTCGCCCTCGTCCTGATCGCGGCCTTCGGCGCATCGGCCGGCGCCTCGGCGCAGGCGGGCACGAAGGTCACGCTCAGCGGGACGACCACGAACGGAACAACCATCTCCACCTCAGTCACCGTCAGCGACGCCTCCGGACGTCCAGTGCAGGGGCTCGCCTCGGACTCGTTCGCCGTGCAGATCGACGGCCAGCCCGTCCCTGGCGCTACGCTCGACGCGACAGCAGGCGCGGCAGTCCCCATCGGCATGGTCCTAGTTATGGACATAAGCAACACCATGAGTCCGGCCTCTATCAGCGGGGCGAAGGACGCCTTCACCCAGGTCATCCGCTCCCTTCGCCCATCTGATGAGGCTACGCTGGTCACCATCTCTACCGCGGTTACCCAGGTAGTTAAGCCAACGAGCGACCAGGCTACGCTCATCGCGGGCGTCAACGGAGTAACGCCGGGCGGGCGTACGGCGCTCTACGCCGCCGTCGTCCAATCCGTCGGCTACGCCAAGGCTGCCCCCCAATCGCAGAAAGTGATCGTCCTCGTGACGGAAGGCGGCGGCCGTGTCGGAGACGAGTTTGGCGGCGCCTCGGGCAACATCAGCCGGACCATGGCGCTCGATGCCGCGGCCACGGGTGGCGCGCCTCTTTACGTGGTCGGGATCGGCAAGGAGGCGGACGCCGTCTTCCTCACGGCGCTCGCCACCAACTCCGGTGGTCAGTACATCTCCGCTTCGAACGGCTCCGAGATTTCGCAGCTCTACTCGCGGCTCTCGGAGCGGCTCCGGCTGCAGTACAACCTCAACGTCTCGCTTCCGGAAGGGCTGCCCGCCGGGGCGCACACCATTTCCGTGACCAGCAACGGCGCCACGGGTCAGGCGTCGTTCAACACAACGGTTCCGGTGCCTACGGCTGTCGTCGCGCCGGTACTGGTCCCAGCGCTGACAGGCATTGGCGGCGAACTTAGCGTGCGAACCACG
Source organism: Tepidiformaceae bacterium (assembly GCA_039919985.1). Classification (GTDB taxonomy): domain Bacteria; phylum Chloroflexota; class Dehalococcoidia; order Tepidiformales; family Tepidiformaceae; genus PNKC01. The sequence goes on from JBDSEP010000083.1 coordinate 5,569, forward strand.
GCGAAGGTCACGAACGTGCCGGGCGGCTCGCCCGTGACCTTCCTGCTCGACGGCCAGCCCGCAGCGGCCAACGCCAGTGGCGACAGGCGTTCCCTCGACCTGGACCCATTCCGGCTCGATCCCTCTAGGCCGCACACGTTGCAGGCCCAGTACGATCCTGCGGACCCAACCAGGATTCTGGAAGCCACCTTCAACGTGGCGAAACTCGCCCCGAAGATCACCGATCCGGCGGGCGTCATTAGCCTTCAGCCCGGCGATTCCATCACCGCCACAGTCCAGGCGCAGCCCGGAGTGGTGACCACGGTGCGCTTCATCGTGGACGGGGCGGAGATCGAAACTGACAGCGCTGTCCCCTACCAGTTCACCCTCGCCAAGGATGGATTCGCAGCAGGCAGCCACAGCCTGAAGCTGGTCGCCGAGGCGAACGGCCTATCCACGGAATCGGTGTTCGAATTCGCGGGGCCGAAGGCTCCTGCGCAGTCCTCGAACGCCCTCAAACTTGTGCTACTCGCGCTTGTTGCGCTCGCGCTGCTCGCTGCCGGTGGATTCGGCGGGTGGACGCTGATCGGCAAGGCGAAGGAGCGGCGTGGAGCGTTGGTTCTCTCCGATGCTCCGGAGCGCCTGATCAAGTGGGCCGACGCCCACCGGGTCGAACGCCCTCGCCCAGAAGCAGCCGAAGCGCCTGTTCAGCCCCCGCGTGGGGTGTGGGGGACGCTGGAGATCACGCAGGGCGCGGGCGCAGGCACCAAGTTCTCACTCAGCGGCTCGCGAGTGATGGTCGGCAGTGGCAAGGGCGCCACCGTGAAACTGAACGACAAGGATGTCGAAGAGACCCACTTCCTGCTGACCTCCAGCGGTGAAGTGTTCGCCTCCACGCCCAGTTGCGCGCTGTCCCTGAACGGCGAAGAAACCCGCGGCGGCAAACTGGTTGATGGCGCCTTACTCCGCGTGGGCGGCACGATCCTGCGCTTTTCGGCGGCGCCGTCCGCTGCCGTGGAGGACCGCCGGGCCTCCTAGGGCCCAAGGTTCGGACAGGTTAGTGGAAGGAGCCGCCGAGCAGATCGCGGGCCATGATCAGCCGCTGCACTTCACTCGGCCCTTCGCCTACTCGCCGGATGCGAATCTCGCGGTACCAGCGTTCGAGTGGCAAGTCCTTGGTCATGCCGTAGCCGCCATGGATCTGCATCGCGCGGTCCACGACGCGGCCGCCTGCCTCGCTCGCCACCAGCTTGGCCATCGCCGCCTCGGTGCGGTATGGCTCACCGCGATTGGCCTTATCTGCGGCGGCCAGCGTCAGCCAGCGGCTCGTGCGGATGTCGATTTCGTTGTCCACAATCATCCACTGAATACCCTGGCGAGTGGCAAGCAAGTCGCCAAACGTTTCCCGCTGCTTGGCGTAGGAGATCGCCATCTCCTGCGCCTTCACCGCTACGCCGATGCAGCCGGCCGAATATGGAATGCGCTGGCGGGTGAGCCGGTCATTCGCGACGGCGAAACCCTTGTTCACTTCACCGAGCACGTTGGTCGCGGGAATTCGCATGTCTTCGAACTGCAGTTCGGTGGCGTAGCTGGTGGAGCGAAGCGTGTGGACGATCCGCCGCACGTGAAATCCCGGTGCATCCGCGTCCACGATGAAACAAGTGATGCCGTTTCGGCCACCCGCCTTATCTGTCCGCGCGAAGATGATCCCGTAATCCGCGACGTCCGCTCCGCTGATGAAGATCTTCCCGCCGTTGATCACCCATTCGTCGCCGTCCTTCACGGCGGCCGTCTGAATGGCTCGCGCAGGATCGCTCCCCCCCGAGGGCTCGGTCAGCCCGAAGAAGCCGTGCTTCTCGCCGCGCAGCGTGGGGTAGAGGTAGCGCTCCTTCTGGTCCTCGTTCGCCTCAAAGAGTTGCGCCAGGCCCGCGCCCCCGAACACCCCGTAGCAGGGTGCATAGAGCCCCGCCCGGTGCTGCGCCATTTCGATCGCCATTAGCGTGCGCGTCACGATGTCGATTTCGGGGCCGCCGTAGGCCGGTGGAATGTCCAGTCCGTAGAAGCCCATCGCGCGGACCTTCGCCACGAGGCGTTCCTGGTCTGCCGGCTCCAGTGCCGACCCGTCGGGGTCCAGATCCGCCTCGAGCGGCACGATTTCGTCCCGGACGAAGCGGCGGACCGTGTCGACGATGATGCGCTGCTCTTCGCTAAGTTCCAGGTCCATTGCCGTCCCCTCTAACCGAGCCGGCCCAGACGCACGGGAGGCTCGGCGGCGTTCATTGCCGGTAGTTCGGAGTGGTCCGCCTTGTGGAGCATCAGAAGCTCCTGGTAGCGCGTGAGGTACTGCATGTTCACCTCGTAGCGGAACTGGGTGGCGGCGCCCTCGTCTATGCGACGTTGAAGTTCGCTGCGAAGCCCAAAGAGCGACTTCCCGCCCGCGTATCCGATGTAAACCACGACCCTCTCGGAATCTGCCAGCTGGTAGACGCCGAGTTGGCCGGGGACGCGCGCCACCGTCTCGGCGTTCAGTTGGAGCCACGGCTTGGAGAGTCGCAGGGTCATGGCGTCCGCAGTCTACGAGATCGTGGGGACAACGGCGTGGTCACCTTCCCTCGAACGTCGGTTTGCGCTTTTCGAGGCGCGCGGCGATGCCTTCCCGGGCGTCCGTGCTCATCCTGGCCGTATCCACGAGCGCATCTACGTCCGCGTGCGGTATTTCATCGCGGAACTGCATTTCGCGAAGCAGCAGCGCCTTCATCGCCCGCAGGGAGAGGGGCGCATTGGCGGCCAGTCGATCAATGAGCTCGGATGCCGATGCCTCCAGATCCGCAGGCTCCGCCAGGCGGGCGATTACGCCAAGCTCGAACATTCGGGTCGCGTTCAGCGGGTTGCCGAGCAGCAGCACCTCGCGCGTCGCCACCGGGCCCGCCACTTCCAGCAGCTTCTTGGCCAGGAACCAGGTTGGTGCCAGGCCGATCTGAGCGAGCGACATACCGAAGGAGGCCGCCGTCGAGGCCACGACAAAGTCACAATGCAGGGCGAGTTCGTTGCCTCCGGCGATTGCGTCGCCCTGCACCACCGCCACAGTGGGCAGGGGGTACTGCTCGATGGCGTGGAGCACCGCTTCGATAGGGCTCGCGCCTCCCACCGCGGCCCCGCCGATACGCTCTCGAAGGTCGAGGCCCGCGCAGAACACGCTCCCCGTCGACCGGATCACCACGACGCGCTCCTCTGCCGCCGGGGCAACCGCAAAGGCCGCAGCCAGTTCCTCCAGCATCTGACTGTCCATGGCGTTGCGCTTTTCGGGCCGGTTCAATGTGACCGTCCGCACAGCGCCCGTCGATTCGTTGAGTACTCGCGTCACGAATTGCTCCTAATGGCCGCTGCCTATTGGCACGGGCGAGGTGATCTGTCGTTCCTCGAGGGCGGCGAGCGCCTCGCTGCTGATGCCCGCAAGCTCCCGGAAGACTGCGGTATTGTGCTGCGCGAACGCCGGTGCGGGCGTGGAGATTGGAGTCGGCGTACCCGTCAGCAGGAACGCCGGGCGGGGGTAGGGCGTCGGGCCCACGTTCGGGACGTTGATGTACTCGAAGCCGCCTCTCGCCGCGACGTGCTCGTTCGCAAGCAGTTCCGCCACGTCGAGCACCGCTGCGGCAGGGACGCCGACGGCCTGCAGGGAGTCCTGGACAGCTAGCGGCCGGCGCGAAGCGGTCCATTCGGAGAGCGCCGCCTCAATGGCTCGCCGTGACCCGTGTCTGCCCGCCAGGGTGGCGAGCGCGGGGTCCTCCCCCAGGTCTTGGCGCCCCACCGCGTGACAGAGGGCGTGCCACTGCTCGTCGGTTTCGATGGCGATTGCCACCCACGCATCTTCCCCCTCGCAGCGGAACACGTTGTGCGGTTCCATCTGGGGATGGACGTTGCCCGTCCGTCTCCGTTCGCGCCCATTCATGGAGAAATCGATATAGGCGTCTCCGAGGATCTGGAACTCGCCCTCGATCATCGCTAGCTCTACGTGCTGCCCGCTGCCGCCGTGCGCTCGGTGCCAGAGCGCGGCCATCGTGGCGAACGCCGAAAGCACAGCAGCGTTCTGGTCGCAGAAGAAGTTGCCGGGCTTCATCGGCGGGCCGTCGGCGTAGCCGGTCAGGTGGGAGAGCGCGCTCATGGCGTCCACGCCGGGCCCGTAGGCGCTTCGGTCACGGTAGGGCCCGGAAAGCCCGAAGGCGGGCATGGAGGTGAGGACAATGCTCCCGTTTGCTGCCTTCAGCGAGTCGTAATCGAGTCCCAGGTTGCCCATCACGCGGGGCGAAAAGTTCTGCACCACCACATCCGAATGCGCGGCCATGTTCAGGAAGATCTCCCGCCCTTCGCTTTTCCCCACGTCCAACGAAACGCCGCGCTTGGAGTGGTTCAGCGCGTTGTAGAGCATCATCCGGTTGTAGCTGAGGTCCTCTCCCCCTTCCTGCAGCGGGGCCGTGCCAGCGGCTACGCGTGGACGCGACGCCGGCGATTCGACTTTGATGACGTCCGCCCCGAGCAACCCAAGCAGCGAACTCGCCATCGGCCCGGCGACAGCGTTGGTGAAGTCGAGGACTCGATAGCCCGAGAGCGGCCGCCCCTGCTCACGCGTCGGCTCCGGGGAGGGCAATGGTGCGCCCGCCCAGCCCAGTTCCTCGGTCGAAACGTCAGAGAGTGCTGGAGCGGGACCGATGCCCCACGGGGTGGCGGACATCCGAAATGGCGCTCCGGGCTGGGTGATCGGCCCGGCCACCGGGTGATCGACCTCCACGAAGCTGCCACGCGCCTTGTGGTGGGCCTCGACCATCACTTCACCGGGCTCCATCACCTCGGTGAAGGGCAGCCGAAGCTCCTGCGCGAGCCGCACCACATCGGCGCGAGTGCGGTCCGCCAGCCAGTCGTCCATCGCCGCGTCTATCTCATCGGCATGGCCGGTGGGGGTGCGGAGAAGCTCCGGGTCCGCGAGGCGGGGGTCCGGGATCAGCGCCCCAAGCAGGTCCGCGAATCGGTTGTTGGAATGGCAGTGGACGTAGCCGTCCAGGCATGGGCGGATCGTCGAGGGATAGGAGTGTTCGGGCGCAAAGCCGAGCAGGCGGGTCCCGTTTCGGCGGGCGACTTTGCCGTAGAAGTAGGCGTTCTGTTCCACTCCACCCAAAAGGAACGTCGCCGCCTCCATGGCCGAAACGTCGACCACCTGACCTCGGCCACTCAGTTCGCGGGCGAAAAGTGCGGCCAGCGTGCCTAGTGCGGCCTGGCCGCCCGCCTGGTACTGGATCAGGTCACCGTAGGCCTTCAAAGGCTCCCGGTCCGGAGCGCCCGTAAGCATCATGTAGCCGCCCAGGGCGTAGGCGATCAGTTCGCCGCCAAGGTAGTTGGCGTATGGGCCCAACATCCCAAAGGTCGTGATGTTGGTGATTACCAACCGCGAGTGGCGCCGCTGAAGAGCCTCGAGGTCGATTCCAGCTTCTGCGAGCTCGACTGGTCGAAGCGAGAGCAGAAGCACGTCCGCGCCTTCGAGCAGCGATTCCGCGAACGCGGAGGCGAGGCTCGGCCAGCACTCGACGGCCCTGCTCCGCTTGCTCGTATTGAGGTGCAGGAAAAGGCCGGAGCGGTTCGAATCTGGCTCATCCCTGGGGAACGGGCCGGCGGCCCGTGACTCGTCGCCCGCTGGTGGTTCGAGTTTGATGACGTCCGCGCCCAGCCCGGCCAGCAGCTTCCCGCAGTATGGCCCGGAGACACTGGTCGCAAGTTCGAGAATGCGAAGGCCGCTGAGCGCTCCGGGCATACGTTCCCCTGGCCGGTGTGGCGGCGAGACCGATTCTACGGGCTGACGTCGCCCTTCGCCTGCCGCCCGGCCAGCGCATCCTCCCGGCGGGCCGCTGATATCCGCTCGATGTTGTCGACGATCATGGTCACCTGAGATTCGCTGACGTGCAGGTCCAAAAGCGCGAGGTAGACGTCATCTTCTGCTTCCAGGTGCGCTCGAATGAGAGCGTAGAGCCCGTGGAGGAGCGGGAGCAGGTAGCGTGCGTACGCCTGCACGTCGTCGTCTGCGCGCGTGGCGGCAACCACCTTGCCGAGGTCTTCGGTCATCACCGCAATGCTGGCGTGCTGCGCCTTCATCACATCGGCTGCTCCAACCGCGCCCAGGACGCCGTCCACGGCGATGTAGAGCGTGAACTCCTCCGCTTCGGCCACCGGCAGGAAGGTGTTGCGCAAGTAGGCGATCGCCGTTTCGAGCGCAGCCAGCGCCACCGGCGCCTCCGCGGATTCGACGGCCACCGCTGCCAGTTGTAGCTGGCGAAGGCCATCGGTCAGCGGGGCCCTCGCCTCTCGTAGCGGGCCAACGACGCGATCTGCCATACGACTCCCCTCCTCAGCGCACAACTCCCGCGTCAGGGTAGCCGAGCCCGGCCCACCGGGCATGGCCCTTCAAAAAGAGGGATGGCGCAGAACACCAGTCGGCGTAGGCTCCCGTCAAGCGAGCGAGAGGGGTTGCGTGACGGGCGTTTCAAGCACCGCGGAGTCGGCGGCTACGGCTCCGCCACGAGGTTTCGGCTACGTGGTCGGCAGTGAAGGGATCTCGGTCGCCGGAGACTGGGTGCTGCTCACCGCTGCCGCCGTTACCGTCTTCAAAGAGACGGGCTCTACGACCGCCGTCAGCCTGATGCTCGGTGCCGCCGCGGTGCCCACCGTGCTCCTCGGCCCGATCGCGGGCGCAGTGGCGGACTGCTTCGATCGCCGCAGAATCATGCTTTTCGCCGATCTGCTTAGCGCGAGCGTCCTCCTGCTCTGCCTCGCAGGCGTTTCAGCGGGGCTCAAGCTGCCCGCCGTCTACCTTGCGGTCGCCGCCGTCGCGATCCTCTCCACCTTCGACCGGCCTGCGAGCGAGGCGCTTCTACCGCGGTTGGTTCCGCTGGGCGGCCTGGGGCGCGCCAACAGCAGCGTGAGATTCGCGACGAGGCTCGCGCAGATTGCCGGTCCGGCCGCCGCCAGCGGACTGCTCAGCACAGGAGGGCTCTCGCTCGTCCTTGGCGTGGATGCTGCAAGCTTCTTCCTCTCTGCTCTGCTCGTGCTCGGCATTGACCGACGCGTGAGCAGACCGGGCCGGGAAGGAGGGTCGCACTCCCCTCTGCGGGCGGCGGCGGCAGGTATCGCTTACGTCCGCGCTCGCGGCCGACTCTTCACGGTGATGTTGGCTATCGGGGTCGTCAGTCTCATGGGGCCCATCGTGAATGCCGGCACCATCACTCTCGTCTCCGACGAACTCCACCTGCCCGATAGCCGCTACGGCGTGCTCCTCGCGGTAGAGGGGGGCGGCGCGTTACTCCTCGCCCTCGCCTTCCTCTGGCTGGGAAAGCGATTGCCGCTCCTCCCCGCCGGGGCGGCCGCCCTCCTGGTGACCGGCTCCTCCGCGGTTCTGCTTGGAGTCGCGCCGAACCTTTGGGCCGCCTGCCTCGCCATGGCCCTCCAGGGCGCGGGCGTGGTCGGCCTCCAGGTAGGCTTCGCCAGCTACCTCCAGAGCGAAACCGAAGACGCCTACCGGGGCCGCGTGATGAGCCTCGTTTCGGTCGTTGCCTCGTTCGCTGCACTGCTCGGGTTCGCCGGCGCTGGACCGCTCGTCGAGCTGAGCGGTGTCCGCGCGGCGTTCGTAGTCGTGGGGCTGGTGATCATCGCTGCCGCAATCCCGGTGGTGCTGTTGGCCTGGCGAGTCGCCCGTGGCTCGCCCGCGACGATCCGTACAGGCTGACACCAGCGCCGGGCGTACGGTAGAGTCGCCACCACACCACAGGGGGAACCAGTTGGACGCGCTCGCCGGGCTGAAAGTGCTGGACCTCACCTCGCATATCGCCGCGCCGTACTGTACGAAACTGCTCGCGGACCTCGGGGCGCGCGTGATCAAGGTCGAACGCCCCGGCGGTGACTCTTCCCGCCGCCTCGGGCCATTTCTCGGCGATATCCCCGGCCCGGAGCGGAGTGCGACATTCCAGTTCCTCAACACGAATAAGGAATCGCTCGGACTGGACCTGGCGACAACAGACGGGCGGGAGGTTGCCTTGCGGCTCGCGAAATCCTGCGACCTCGTCGTCGTTGGACTGGCACCCGCGCAGGCCGCATCGCTTGGTCTCACTTACGAAGATCTGCGTGCTCGAACCGAGGCGCCCGTACTCGAGATAACCAACTTCGGTTCCAGCGGCCCTTACCGGGATTACAAGCTCTCGGATACCGTCCTCTTCGCCATGGGCGGCGAAATGTACAGTCACGGGACACTGGATCGCGCGCCCCTGAAGCTGGGAGGCACCGCCGCGCTTCTGCAGTCCGGAGCCATGGGTGCGGTAGCCGCCATGGGCGCGGTCCACGCCCGCGAACTACACGGCGTAGGCCAGCGAGTGGAACTCTCGCTGTTCGCGACACAGATCAACAGCATTGATCGTCGCAGCGCCGCTATCCTTGCGTTCCGGTTCTCCGGTCGAGTGCAACAGCGCCCTGTTGCTGCCACCTCGGGGATTGTCGGCGGCATCTACCCCACCGCCGACGGCTACGTGGAAGTCACCGCCTCGTTCGGCAACTACTGGCAGCGATTCGTCGAGATGGTCGACGATGACGCCCTTCGCGACCCAAAGTGGCTCGATCCCGCCACTGCGCTTGACCCAGCGGCGAAGGAGGAGGCGGACGGCATCGTCTACCCCTGGATGCTCTCGCGGACCAAGCATGAGGTTTGGGCGGAGGCGCGCCGCGCTCATGCGATGGTTGCCCCCCTGTTCACTGCCAGCGATATCGTCCAGGACCCCGTTTTCCGCGAACGCGGGCTCTGGCTGGATGTCGAGCACCAGGCGCTGGGCACGTTCCCGATGCTTGGGAGGCCATACGTGCTGGAGAAGACACCATGGCGGCTGCGCCAGCCCGCCCCGACCCTCGGCCAGCACACGGATGCGCTGCTAGCGGAGGCGGGATACGGCGCGGACGAGATCGCGGCTCTGCGGCGCTCCGCGGTGGCGGCGTGAGCGCCAATCTCCCGCTCGAAGGCGTCCGCATCTGCGATTTCACAGCCGTTTGGGCGGGCCAATCCGCCACCATGTACCTCGCGGACATGGGCGCCGAGTGCATCAAGGTCGAAAATCCCTTCATCTGGAACCCGATGACGCGGGCCGCTTCGCCCCGCATCAACGCAGCGATGGCCTCCGTCCTCCCTCCCTGGATCGCGGGCCATCCGAACGGTGACCCCGGCCCACGTCCGTGGACCAACAGTCCAGCCTTCATCCAGGTGCTCCGCAACAAGAAGTCCTTCACCGTCGACAGCCGACGACCAGAGGGCCTGGCGATCGTCAAGTCGCTGATTCGCATTTCGGACATCGTGGCCGAAAACCTCGCCTTCGGAACGCTCGAGAAACTGGGGCTCGACGACGACGCGATCCGCCGCGAACGGCCGGACGCGGTCATCCTTCACATGCCCGCCTTCGGGCGGTCGGGCGCGTACGTCGAAGGCCGCGGCTACGGCGCTCACATCGATAGCGTGTCCGGATCCACGCTCCTCCGCGGCTACGCCGACACCGCACCGGGCGACAATGTCCAGATCTTCGCCGGCGATTTCTGGGGCGGCGTGCACGGCGCGTTTGCCGTGATGGCCGCGCTCCGCCACCGCCGCCTTACCGGTGAGGGCCAGGTCATCGAGCTTGCGCAGGTAGAGAGCACGGCCCAGATGTTCCCGCAGGCGGCATTGGACGCAGCATGGAACGGCCGCGATGCCGTCTCGGTCGGCAATCGGAGTATTGAGGGCTTCGTCCCGAACGGGGCGTTCCGCTGCCATGGCACGGACCGTTGGATCGCTATCACTTGCCGGACCGATGCGGAGTGGGTAGCCCTGATCACGGCTATGGGTCGACCGGCCTGGGCGCTGCGGGCCGAACTGGAGACGGCAACTGGTCGCGCCGCCGCGGAAAGCGAGATTGAGGAGCGGCTCGAGGAGTGGACTGCGAGCCACGACCTCTACAGCCTCTTCCATCAGCTGCAGGCTGCCGGCGTGACGGCTGGGCCGGTGATGACCGCGCAGGACGCTGTGGAGGATCCGCAGCTCCGCCAGAGCGGAGCTTGGACATCGCTGCTGGCGACCGCGGACTACCCGGAGACCGAATTCGGCGCGCCTCCCTACAGGTTCGAAAATTCGGATGTCGGGATTCGCACGCCGCCCGCGCTCTTCGGCGAACATAACGAGTACGTCTATCTGGATTTGCTCGGTCTCTCGGACGACGAGTACCAGCGCCTCGAGGCGGACGGCCACATCGCGACCGCTTTTGACCCCGACGTGGTAGCGCGAGCATGATCCCCGGCGCAGAGC
>JBDSEP010000127.1:0-6090 GCA_039919985.1 Tepidiformaceae bacterium
TTTACTACAGCGCTGACGGTGGAGACGCGGCCGCCCCACCTTATCGCCCGCTCCAGCCACGGAAGGTGCTCGCCGTCGATAACACCGCCGCCGGGCCAGTCCACGGCATTCTCTGGACCTCCGGCGGCTTCACGGACACCACGGGCTTCAATCCGGTCATCGCCCGGCCCTCCGTCGAATGGGAGAAAGACCCGACAGAGCCCCAGGTGTGCTACACGGGCTTCTGGCCTTCCGAGCTCTTCCGTGTGAACACGCTCGATAACGCTGTTGGCGCACTGCAACAGACGATCGTCGTCACCCCCGGCCAGTTCCGTTGCGATAGCCCGGCTGGCGCCGAGGTGAAGGGCACGCAGCGCCTCTTTCAGTCGCTTGGCTGGGAAACGCTACGTTCGGCCAACTCAGATGTCACGGCGCCATCGCTCTCGGACTTGGACATCGGGCCGAGCAGCAATCCCGCACTCCCCGTCGCCCTCCAGATCAGCACGGTCGACCCGGTTGTGGGCGCCGTCCAGCCCAGCGGCATCTCGCGCATCGTGGTCCTTAGGATTAGCCCCGCTGGCGGTTCCGGTTCAGTGACGACTATCGCCGACCAGTCGTTTACGCCTGTACCGTCCGGCACGTTCTCCATCAATATTGCAAGCCCCGCCAACGACCGGCTGATCATCCAGATCGTCGATGCCGCTGGTAACGTGGGCGTCTACACCGCCAAGGGGCCGGGCCTGAGAATCCTCAATGTGGAGCTCGGACCGGACCGCGAGTACGGCGTCGCGCCAGTCATATTCACGGCCAACGTAAACCCGGCAGGCGAATCGCTCGTCGAGCCAGTGAGCTCCTTCTGGGATTTCGGCGACGGCTCCACCGCCACCACCAACACCAGCACAACGAGCCACACCTTTCCCCCTGCCCAGCCCCAGTACACCGTGAAGGTGCGGGTGAGCGATGCGAATGGCGGCATCGGCTTCGACCGGGTGCTGGTGAGCAACTACTGCTGGGACCCGCTCGGTGATGCGGGGTTTTCCGGAGATGCCACGATAAGCGCAGCCCAGGCCGACTTTGTCGGTTGCTCGGTTTCAAACGACACTTCGAAGCTCACTATCACTCTAAGGACTGCCGCTCCGCTCACGAATGGCACAGCGACGACTTTCCCTGCGAGGATCCGCTACACCGTCAGTGTCGCGGTGGGCAACGGGCCGTCTAAGAACCTTTCATACAGAGAGGGCAGCGCAACTGGCCTGAAGAGCCTCGTGGTCACCCTGAGCGGCGACACCATCTCGTTTACCTTCGATCAAAAGGACGTGGGCTGGTCGCCGGGCAAACAGCTTACCTGGTTCGCGGAGACCCAGGGCGGCGTGCCGGGTGCCCCTGGAGCCGGCACACTGGACCGCATGAAGGACAGCGGAACCTTCAGCTACGGGCCATAGCCAAATGGCAGAGCTTTCCATCACCTTCATCGGCGTCGGCAACGCTTTCGCCTCCGGCGGCGCCTGCTGGAACGGGTTTCTCGTCAATCGCAGCATTCTGTTCGAAGCCCCGCCACAGGTGCTGATGTCCGTGCAGCGCGCCGGAGTGGAGCCGAACGATATCGAGACGGTGCTCATTTCGCATCACCACGGCGACCATTTCTACGGCCTGCCGATGCTCATGCTCTGGTGGAAGTGGATGGGAAGGACGAAGCCTGTCTATGTGGTTGGGCCGCCGGGGACTGAGCGCATTACGGCGGACATCGCACGAGAGACCTTCCCCTGGCTGTTCGACCTCACCTACGAACTCCACTGGATCGAGGCTGTTCCCGGCGAACCAATCGATCTCCCGGGTATTCGCATCTCGCCCATCGAAATGGTGCATGACGAGACGCTGAACATCTGCCTCGGTTTCGCATGCGAGATCGACGAGAGGCGTCTCGGGTACACCGGAGATACCGTGTACTGTCCTGGCGTGGAGACGCTGGCGCGCTGGTCCCAGATCCTTGTTGCGGAATGCGCGTCCGTTTCCAGCAACCCTGTTCACATGGATCTCACGAACGATATCCCGCGAGTGCGGGCTCTCCTCCCGGCCGAATCCCACCTGATCCTCACACACATCGATGAGAAGGTTGCCGCGGCGTGCCCGCTTCCCGGCGTCATCATCGCAGAGGACCAGCAGACCTACGCTTTCTGATCACTGGGAGCGGTGAACTGCGCTCACCGCCAGCGCGAGCACCAGCGAGCATGTGGCGCACGCGTCCGCTTGGGCTTCCGGCCACCCGCATAACGCGGGCCGTCCAAGGTTAGGGGTGGGAGCGCCTCGGGCCTTCGCCTCCGGCGCCCCCTGCGACGGGGAGGACAATGTCGCCTGGCGTACCTTTGGTCAGGAGGCCGCCTACTCCAACTAACGGCATCCCCGTCTTCTCGGCGAAGGCACGACATCGGACGGTTCGGTGGCAATCGGGTGCCCTGCCGCTCGTTCCGTAGTGAGGGATAACCCTGAAGCTCGAAAGACGTTGAATCGCGCCGGGTTCGCGCCACGCCCGGTTGACTCGGGCACTTGGCACCACGGCAGCTCGCCCCTTCGGCCCAACTCGAGCCTCCGAGACCAGTCTCAAACGCATTCGACAATGGCGGTTCCGCTCCCGCACTTCGGTTGACACTGGGAGGTCCTGTGGTAACCTTCTCGATCGGCGCTTATTGACTGGCAGAGCTTGAAACAGTTCGGCAGGTCGCGAAGCTGGGTGCTTGAAGACGGCCCTGAACCAGAGACGGTACGGGGTGCAGTTCACGAACAGGCTTTTCGGCCTGTTTTCGTGCCTTGAACGAGGAAACGCGCCGGGCCCTTCCGCAAACGCTGAAGGGCGCTGCCGGAATCACGGGATCTCCCGAAACGCTGAAAGCAGGGGAAGCAGGAATGCCGACCATCAATCAGTTGGTCCGTAAGGGCCGCACGCCAAAGAGCAAGAAGTCCGGCGCTCCCGCGCTGCTCTTCAGCTTTAACTCGCATACTGGTCGCCTCCGCAAGGTCGCTGGCAAGGGTTCGCCCCAGAAGCGAGGCGTTTGCACCCAGGTGCGCACGCAAACCCCCAAGAAGCCCAACTCGGCGCTCCGTAAGGTCGCCCGCGTGCGCCTCACCAACGGCATCGAAGTGACCGCCTACATTCCCGGCGAAGGTCACAGCCTTCAGGAACACTCCGTGGTCCTGGTTCGTGGCGGTCGCGTTAAGGACCTTCCCGGCGTTCGCTACCACATCGTCCGCGGCGCCCTCGATGCTACCGGTGTCAACAACCGCAAGCAGGGACGCAGCAAGTACGGCACTCGCAAGAATGCCCAGCCCGCCGGCCGCAAAAAGTAGCCTGGCCCGTTCGCCCACCCCAACCGGAGTCTGAAGCATGGCCCGACGCAACCGACCTGAACGGCGACCAACCCCGCCCGATGCTCGCTACAACGCGATCAACGTGCAGGTGCTAATCAACAAGCTCATGACGCGGGGCAAAAAAAGCACCGCCGAGCGAGTTGTCTATGGCGCGTTCGATCGCATCCAGACGCAGACCGGCCGAGACCCGTTGGACGTCTTCCAGCAAGCCGTGCGCAACACCACTCCTGTCCTTGAAGTGAAGCCCCGCCGCGTCGGCGGTGCCACCTACCAGGTTCCGGTAGAAATCCGGCCCGACCGGCGACTGGCGCTCTCCATGCGTTGGCTCCTCGGTTCTGCACGCAGCCGCGGCGGTCGCTCCATGAGTGAACGCCTGGCCAGCGAACTGCTCGACGCCGCCAATAACACCGGCGCCGCAATCAAGAAACGTGACGACACCCACCGCATGGCCGAAGCGAACCGCGCCTTCGTCCACTACCGCTGGTAAGCGGGCGGTCTGAAACCCTAGGAGTACCATGCCTCGCCAGGTTGAAATCGAACGCATCCGGAACATCGGGATCATTGCCCACATTGACGCGGGCAAGACCACCGTGACTGAACGCGTCCTCTTTTACACCGGGAAGACGTACAAAATCGGCGAGGTTCACGAAGGCAGCGCCACCATGGACTGGATGGAGCAGGAGCGCGAACGCGGCATCACCATCACTTCCGCGGCCACCACCGCCGAGTGGAACGACCACTCCATTAACATCATCGATACCCCGGGCCACGTGGACTTCACGGCCGAAGTCGAGCGCAGCCTGCGCGTTCTGGATGGTGGCGTCGTCTGCTTCGACTCCGTCGCCGGCGTCGAGCCGCAGTCCGAAACCGTCTGGCGCCAGGCCGATCGCTACGGCGTCCCCCGCATCGCCTTCGTCAATAAGATGGACCGCACTGGTGCCGACTTCTGGCGCACCATCGAAATGATGGTCGACCGCCTCGGCGCAAACCCCGTGCCCATCCAAATCCCCGTCGGCGTCGAATCCGAGTTCGATGGCTGCATCGACCTAGTCGAGATGTGCTGGTGGTGGTTCGGGGGCGACAAGGGCGCTGTACCCGAGCGGCGCGAAATCCCCGCCAACCTTCTCGAAGACGCCAAAGCCGCCCACGACAGGCTCGTCGAAGGCATCGGCAACGTCGATGATCAGATCGCTCTGAGTTACCTCGAGGGCCACAAGATCGAGGCGCACGAGCTGAAGACGGCGATTCGTCGCGCAACCCTCGCGAACCTCGCCCATCCCGTGCTCTGCGGCTCAGCTCTCAAGAATAAGGGCGTCCAGTTGATGCTCGATGCGGTGGTCGATTACCTCCCCAGCCCGGTGGACATTCCCCCGGTCAAGGGCGTCGATCCCAAGCATGGCGGCGAAGTTATTCGCCGAGCAGCTGACGATGAGCCCCTGAGCGCCATCGCCTTCAAGATCGTCACCGACCCCTACGTTGGGCGCCTCGCCTACTTCCGGGTCTACAGCGGCGTCCTCAAGGCTGGCGAGAACATCTACAACTCCACCAAAGGCGAACGCGAGCGCATTGGCCGGGTGCTGATGATGCACGCCAACCAGCGCGAAGAGGCGGACGCCATCTACGCCGGCGGCATCGCTGCTGCCGTTGGCCTGAAGAAGACTTTCACCGGCGATACGCTCTGCAACCAGGACCAGCCGGTCATCCTCGAGAACATCACCTTCCCCGAGCCGGTCATCCGCGTGGCCCTCGAACCGAAGAGTAAGGACGACCAGGACAAGATGGGCGACTCCCTCATGAAGATGAGCGAGGAGGACCCCACCTTCCACTGGACGTTCGACGAAGAGACCGGGCAGACGCTGATCTCCGGCATGGGCGAACTCCATCTCGAAGTCATCGTCGACCGCATGTTCCGCGAACATAAGGTGTCCGCTAACGTTGGCCGCCCGATGGTCAGCTACCGCGAGGCCATCACCAAGCGGGCAATCGCTGAAGGGCGTTTCGTTCGCCAGAGCGGCGGCCGTGGCCAGTTCGGCGTGGTCGAACTCGAGATCGAACCGCTGGAGCGAGGCATGGGCTTCCAGTTCGAGAACAAGACCGTCGGCGGCTCCGTCCCCAAGGAGTACGTCAACCCGGTGATGCAGGGCGCTCGCGAGGCTCTTCAGGGCGGCATCCTTGCCGGCTACCCGGTGCTCGATGTGAAGGTCAGCCTGCTAGACGGGCAGACCCACGCGGTCGACTCCTCGGAAATGGCATTCAAGAACGCGGGCTCCATTGGCGTGAAAGAGGCGGCCCGCAAGGCCGGCATCGTCATCCTTGAGCCAATCATGAAAGTCGAAGTGCGCGCCCCTGAAGACTACTTCGGTGCGGTCGTGGGCGACATCAACAGCCGGCGCGGCGTCATCATGAGTACGGAGGCGATGGGCAAAACGCAGATCGTCCACTCCATGGTGCCGCTCGCCGAAACCTTTGGATACTCCACGGACCTGCGCTCGCTGAGCCAGGGCCGCGCGAGCTACAGCATGGAATTCGACCACTACGAAGAAGTTCCGAAGAACGTCGCGGCCACGCTTATGAAGCAGGCCGGCAACTAAACAACAGGTTCCAGGGAAGGGAAGGTATATCCATGGCGAAGGCGAAATTTGAACGGACGAAGCCGCACGTAAACGTCGGCACGATTGGTCACGTGGACCACGGCAAGACAACGTTGACGGCGGCGATCACCAAGGTGCTGGCGCTCAAGGGCGGCTC
>JBDSEP010000136.1:0-8753 GCA_039919985.1 Tepidiformaceae bacterium
GGATTCTTCGAGACCTCCACCTCGGGCGAGGCGCTCATCGTCCGTCAGAAATCCTTCTTCGATGCCGCCACGCCGAGCGGCAATGGGGCGATGAGCCTGCTTACACTCTGGATTGGTCGCTACTACCTCCGCCCCGAGGGTGAGCACGTTGCCCGCGAGGTGCTCACCCAGGTGCACGACCACCTGTTGCAGGCGCCAACCGGCTTCGGCACCCTCTGGCAAGCAGTACAGTTCATGCTCGCGCCCAGCCGCGAAGTGGTGATCGTGGGCGAACCGGCCGAGCGTCAGCCGCTCGAGGCAGAGGTAGCGCGCTTTTTCGGCCCCTGGGTTGCCGTCGCGCCCTCGACCGAGGGTGCCGGGCTGCCGATGTTCGAAGGTCGCCTTGCGACGGGTGCGGCGTTAGCCTACGTTTGCGAAGAGATGGTCTGCCAGCTTCCCGTCTCTAGCGTCGAGGCGCTTCGCGCCCAGTTGGAATCCTGATTCTCAGGCGAACACATTTTCGACGGGCGTCACGAAAATGCTTTCAGCCGCGATTCCCAGCTCGAGGGCCCCGATCAGCTGGTCTTCGGCCAGCAGTTCGGGCGGGCGCGCTCCATCGTAGGTGATCGCGCTGAAAGCACCTGAAGCAAGCGTGACTTTCAATGCTTCGGCATCGCTCGCGACCATCACAACACGCAGGTTCTCACCCGAGAGATGCGCGCGGATCGCGTCGTTCACGCGATGCACGGTCAGCACTGCAAGTTCGGCGCGCATCCAGCCAGCGAACTCGGGCAGGCCATACCATCGGCTATCGAGCGCGTAGCCGAGCTGCTGGTCCTGCGTCTTTGTCATCACGAAGACGTTCTTGCTCAAGTACTGACGCGTCGCTTCGAATTCCTCGCTACTCAGGCCGGTCGCGATCATTGCTCGCAGTTCGAAGAGAGCTGCCTTCAACGCGAACACCGCCTGGTCCGGCCGCACGGGCCGCACCCAGATCTCAAAGATCTGCGCCTGACGCCCGAGATTCGGCGTGGGAAAGAACTGGTACATCCCTCCTGGGAAGGCCTCGATATACGCGTAGTCGCCATAATTCATGCCGCGCACTTCGCGCATTCGTTCGTAGAGGCGTCCGTTCGAGGCCCGGTGCTCGCCGAGCCACGCGCGCGCCAACCAGAGCGCGGCAAAGTCCGCATGCTTTCGCGTCACCGCAATTCGGTGGCCCAGCGAGATCGCCACCGCGCGAGTGTCCTTCTCTATGATCTCCACCCTTATCCCGCGGGACGCGACCGGTAGGGGAATGGCGATCAGGCCCTGTTCGCCTGCGGGAAGCTTGGCAAGGCGCGCCGTGAGCAATTCGGTGAAAGTCGTTGGGGCATCGCCCGCGATGCCGATGACGAGCCGTGCCCGGGTGTAGTTCTCCGCGACGAATCTCCGCACATCCTCCAGCGTCAGCGCGGCGATGCTTGACGCTGTCCCCAGCGTCGTATGCCCGTATGCAGTCCCGGCGAAGAGGTTCTCCTGGAGGCGCTCCTTTCCGAGCTCCTCCTCGTTGTTCGCGCGCAAATCCTGGATAAGCGCATTGCCCTGGCTCGTCTGCAGCCGCGCGAAATCCTCGTCACGGTAACCGGGATCGATCAGCTGCGGCAGAACGATCTCCGCGAATCGTTGCAGTGTGTCGCGGTGCGCCACACCGGTGAAGGTGGTCATCTCGCGGTCCACCTGGACACCAAAGCTGGCAGCGATTGGGAAGAGCGCCCGGTTGATCTCGTCGATGCGCATACGCTGGCTGCCGGCCTCGGCGATCATCGAGGCCGCGAGCTGGGCAAGGCCGGCCTTGCCCTCGGGGTCCGAGGCCGAGCCTGTCTCGAATAGCAACTTGAAGCGCACCAGCGTTGAGGCGCTCGGAAGCTGGACTACGGGCGGAGTGATGGCGTCCTTCCCCGATGCGCTTGCCTGCCCAAGTACCGGGCTTTCGCTCATCGAGCCCGGCAACGCCTCGCTGGCGAGCGTTGTAACCACCATGTTCGCCTCGCCGATGTAGCGCCGCGCTACCGCCTGGAGGTCCCCCGGTTCGAGTGTTTCGTAGGTTGCGTAAAGGTTGTTTAGCGTTTCGAAGGACCGCCGAAAGCGCACAAACCTTGCCAGCGTGCCGGCGATCGCCTCGGAGTTGTCGAGGGTCCGCACGAACGCGTAGCGGGCGTGACTCTTCGCTTCGCCCAACCGTTCGCCGTCCACCGGGGCATCGGGCAGCCCGCCGAACACCGCTGCGAGTTGCTCGCGCACATACTCCAGCTTCGTTCCATCCGTGACGCGGGCGAACACAGTGAACAGGCCAGGGTCTTGGGAGGAAGGCAGATAGGGAAAGAGTTCGTCCACGACCTGCTCCCTCTCTACCAGCTGCTGATAAATGTCGGAGGTCTCGCCGAACGTGAGGTCGAGCAGAACATCGAGGGCCGCGAACTCGGGGTCGGATTCCGAAAACGCAGGTCCGTGGAAGCCGATGCTTACCCAGGGCAGGGTGGCGCTGCTCCACGGGACGTGCGCCACCACCGGAGCGCTCGCCGCCGGTTCGCGTGGTATCGCCTCAGTCTCGCCTCCGCCTGCCGCCCAAGCACTCCAATGCTTCTCCACCAGCGCCGCCGTCGCCTCCATATCCAGGTCGCCGGCGAGGATGATCGTTGTGTATTCGGGCCGGTACCAGCGTTCGAAGAACGTCCGCGAGTAGGCGAACTGGTTGGGCATCTCCTCGATGTCGCGGATGAAACCCATCGTCGTGTGCTTATAGGTGTGGGTGGAGTAGGCGTGGTCCCGCTGCACTTCGATGAGCTTGTTCAGCGGGTCGGCGCTATTCTTGTTGTACTCGCCGAGCACCGCGCGTGCCTCGGTTCGAAAGTCGTCCTCCGAGTACTGGAGGTTCATGAAGCGGTCCGCCTCAAGCTCCAGGACCTGCTCAAGGTCTTCCTGGGCGCAAGTGATGTGGTAGTTCGTGTAGTCGTCTGTCGTGTAGGCGTTCTGGCGAGCGCCCGTGCGCGTGATGATCTCCTGGTACGCCTCCGAGGAGTAGCGCTCCGTCCCCCGGAACATCATATGTTCGAAGAAGTGTGCGAAGCCGGACTTCCCGGCCTCCACTTCATTGCGCGATCCCGTCTGCACCGGGATCTGCAGGGACACGAGATTCGGGAATCCGGTGTTCACTACAATGACGCGAAGGCCGTTGGCCATCGTCCGCTCCAGCACCGGGAACGGCAGGATTGCATCCGGGGCCGCGTCAGCGACGGGTTCGGACATGGGGGTCTCCGCTTCGATTATTTCGGGCAACACTATCGAGGGCTCGTGGAAGCTACGGTGCCAAGCATACCCGCGGTCGACACGGGCAGCATTGTTGGACAAGAAAAAAGGGTGAACCCAAAGGTTCACCCCTCTCAGAGCCTAAGCTCCCCGGTTCACCACTGAATGGTCCGAAGCACTAGGCACCTCCCGCAATTACCAGCCGTTTCCCAACTGGCCCTTACTTAGTACGCCGGGTGGATAAGAGGTGTCAAGTAGGTGAATGTAAATTAATGACAGAACTTTCGCCGGGGACGAGGCGGTCAGCCGCGTTCCGGGCTCTCCCGTCGATGGATGCTGAGCCCCAGTTGCCAGTCTTCCATAATCCCCTCGGCCAGAGGGCGCCGTTCATCCTGTGGCATCTTGCCGCGCCAGACAGACTCAGAAAGTGCCGCCACCTCGTTCGCGCCCAGCTGTTTTTCCGCCTCTGCGAGTTCTTCGGTGGACGCCGCCTGGTGCTGCACAAGCCGCTCTCGCGTGATCTCCCGCAGATTCTTCTGAGCAGCTTCCCAGGCGTCTTCCAACGAGAGCGGCGGGAGACGCCGCTCCTGCAGCGCCCGCGCCCTCAGCATCACCGGGTCATCGGAGGTCTGGAGGAAGAAATCCTCGTCCTGGAGCCAGCGTTCGAAGATCTCCCGCCCGATCGCACTGCCAAACAGGCTCGAGGGGTGGTTCCGCAGCCGCGGGCGCAGGTGCGGGTAGCGCAGCAGCAGTGCGAGCAGCCAGTCCTCTCGTGACGATTCCGCTCGAGGCGCGGCTTGCAGTCTCGCCCGGCCTGGCATCCCCTGGCGGATCCGCTCCTGCACCGCCTCTTCGCCCACACCGAGGTGTCGGGCCACGCGCTGCACGTACATCGCGCGCTCAATCGGGTCCCGCACGGCGAGGAAGACGGGCCGCAGCTTATCGACCATCTGGCGGGCGTCGCTCGGCGACTGCGGCGTCGCCGGTCCCATGAGCCGCTTCAGGAGGAACTCGGCGTAGGGGACCGCTCCGGAGATCGCTTCCCGCCAGGCTTCCGGGTCGTCGCGCGCGATTTCGTCCGGGTCCTTGCCAGCTGGTAGAGGCGCAACCCGAAGTTCGAGGTTCGTGGCCGAAGTGAGAGCGTCCGCAGAGCGCGCGGAGCGGGCCATCGCTTCCGGAGAATCGAGCGAGAGGAACAGTGCGCCGGCGCGTTCGGCAGCGGCCATACCCGCCGAATCGGGGTCCATGGCGAGTACAATGCGCTTGGCGTAGCGCTTCAGCATGCCAGCGTGTCCCTCGGTCAGCGAGGTCCCCATCGTGGCCACCACGTTCTGAAAGCCGGCCTGCCACGGCCCCATGACATCCATGTAGCCTTCCACCACCACGGCCGTGCCGGAATCGCGGATCGCTTCAATCGCCTGGTGCAGGCCGAACAGCGTGCGGCCCTTGTCGAACGCATCGGTCTGTGGCGAGTTCAGATACTTCGGCTCCTCACCGTGCATCCCGCGCCCCCCCATCCCCACATACTGGCCGCGCTCATCGGCAATGGGGATGATGATTCGCCCGCGGAATCGGTCGTACGGTTCGCGCCCACCGTCTGGTTCGACGAGCAATCCGGAGTCCAGCATGTCTCGCTCGCTATAACCCCGGCCTGAAAGGTACCCGCGCAGGTTCCGCCATTCGTCCGGCGCCCAGCCAATGCGGAAAGCATCGACCGTGGCCTGCGTTAGGCCGCGCTTCTCGGCTAGGTAGGCGCGCGCTTCCGCTGCCTCCGGCTCCTGCAGCGCACGCTGGTAGAAGTCCACCGACGCCGAAACGGCTGCCATGAGTTTCTCGCGGTGGCTGCGCTTCTCTGCGCCCTCCGAAGAGACCTGCACGCCTGCTTCCGCCGCGAGCACACGTAGCGTATCCCGGAAATCCAGGCTGTCTCGCTTCTGCACGAAGGTAAACAGGTCGCCGCCCTCTCCGCACGTGCCGAAACAGCGCCAGGTGGCGCGCTCCGGGAAGACGTGGAACGAGGGCGTCCGCTCGGTGTGGAATGGACAGAGCCCCTTGAAGCTTCGGCCAGACTTGTGGAGCTTCGTCACCCGCCCGATGTATTCCACCAGGTCTAGCTTGCTCTTGATCTCTTCAACGGCGTCCACGCGCCGATGGTAGCGGCCAAACGCGTCAGGAGGCGTCGCATCGCCCGTATCTGTAGCTTCGAAAAAGACTTACGTCAGGCCGTCAGTTGGACCGTCGTTGTCGCAAGCACAACCCCGCCGACAACCACCTCAATCGTCGCCTGGCCGGTACCCTGTGGCCGCGTCACGGAGAACGTCGCCGTTTGGCCCTTGGCGAGCGTTAGCTTCTGCGTCTGAGAAGTCTGCGCATCGTTGAGCCGCACGCGCACCGTGACGTCGGCGTTTTCGATCGTCCCACCGTTATTCACGATGACGACCCCGACCGCCGATCCGGTGACGGACGGAGACTGGATCGCAATCTGTGGTTGCTCGACTGCGGGGGCTGCGATGCTGAACGACGCCGAGTTGTTATCCTCGTTGGTCTCCTTCAACGCGTTCTCCGGGTCCACCTTAACGACAGCGGTTCTGCCGGAACTGAGCGGCGGGTTGAGTTCGAAGTCCGCGACGGCGCTGCCGCCCGCAGGAAGGTTCATGTTGAAAGCTTGCGTCAAGGTGCCCGGACCCACGCCGCTCACCGAGACGACCACCGCTCCGGCGTAGTTGGCTGCGCCCCGGTTCCCCACTGTCACCCGCAGCCGCGTACCACCATCGATGGCTACGGCGCCAGTTGGTGCGAAGTCGGGAGCGCTTGCGTTCGCTGTTGGCGAGGGAACGGGACTCGGCGACGCCGAAGGGCTAGGCTGCGGAGTGTTCGTTGCCGGCACGGCGGTTGGCGTCACCTGGCGGATCGGCACCAGCGCCAGCGAATCCTGCGGGTCAATTGCGCTCGCCTTCACCCAGCGGCCACCATCCATGTCGACCAGCAACCACTCATTGTTCGCCGTCCGCCCGATGATCTTCACGATCTTGCCTTCGGTCAGTGTGCCAACCTGCTCGAAGTTCTCCCCGGGACCGGTCCGTAGATTCACCGTGGCTACGACTTTGCCGTTGATTGTGGCCGGGCGGTCTCCCACGGGCTCGATCGCGATGACGCGCAGTTTGTCAGATTGCTGGGTGGCTCCCGAGGCCGAGGTCACTTTCACGTAGAGGTTGAACTCGCCCTTCCGCTCGAACGTCGCCTTCAGATTTGCGCGGTACTTGTTATCCGCCGAGGTGTCCTTCACCTCCACGGTGTCTGCGAGCTTGTCCTGGATGAAGAGCTCGAAGCGCACGATGGGCTCGGTGGAAGAGGCCTCCACGATTACGTCCTCGGGCTTCCCGATCTCGATGCGCTTGTCTTTGATTGGAGACTGGATTGCGACGTTGAATTTCACCGCGCCGGCAGTCTTCGGCTCGTTGCCACCGCCGCCATTCACGAAGCTGAAGAGCAGAAAGATGACGATCCCGCCAACCAGCGCGGCCAGTGCGATAAATAGGTAGAACATCGGCTGCCGGGCAGGCGTGTCCTCGTAATAGCTCTCGCTGTAGTTGTCTTCGTACTCGTCTTGGTAACCGTCGTCTTCGCCTTCATCCCAATCGCCGTCCTCTTCGGTGTCGTCGACATAGGACGGCGCGCTCACGTAGCCCCCATCCGCCGGATACGGAGGCAGCGGCGGTGCAGTGGGATATGTGGCGCCGATTACCGGCTCGTCCGGGGGGTACGGACTGTAGCGATCAGACATGAACTGGCTTGAGTATCACTACCCCCGGGTGTACCGGCAACAGTTCGAACGCGATTCTAGCCGCTGGGTTTATCGGGCGTTTACGTGGCCCAGCCCATGGCGTCCGCACAGCCGAGTTCACGCGCGAGACGAATGGCGTAGCGGTCCGTCATTCCGCTCACGTAGTCGGCCGCCCGTCGTTCTACGGGGTCGCTCGGCAATGAGAAGTCGGGCGAGATGCCCTGTGGATAGGCTACAAAGTGGCGGAAGAGAAAGACAACGACTCGCTTGCCTCTCTCCGCGTCGGCGCGGGTGGAGTCGTACAGGTACACGCGCTGGAACATGAACTCCCGCAGTTCGTTCGCCGCCGCGTGAACCGCAGGGCTGAAGGCGATCACGGGCGGGGCGTCCGCCGCTGGCCTCTCGCCCGTCGCCGCCCAACTCGCCTCGACGCTGTCGCAGATAAGCGTATTCAGCCGCTCCGAATGGCTCCTCCCGAGCGTCTGCCGTGCAAAGTCTGGCAGGTCGCTCTCCGCGATGAGCCCGGCACGGATCGCATCCACAATGTCGTGGTTGACGTAGGCGATGGCGTCGGCCGTCTTCACCACCTGGCCCTCGAGGGTTTCGGGCACGCCCCAGCCCTCTGCGAAGATATCCTCGCGCGCCTTGCTCGATTTGCCGATCGCATCGAGCACTTCGAACGAGAGGTTCAGGCCTTCGCCGCCACCTTCGAGCTGGTCCAGCACACGCACCGACTGGTGGTTGTGGCGAAATCCTTCCGGCAGGCACTCCGCCAGCGCCTCCTCGCCCGCGTGCCCAAACGGGCCGTGGCCAATGTCGTGCCCGAGTGAGGCGGCCTCCGCGAGATCTTCGTTCAGGTTCAGCGCTCGCGTGATCGTGCGTGCGACCTGCGCCACTTCCAGCGTATGCGTGAGCCGGGTGACGTAGTGGTCCAGTGACGGAGCGATGAACACCTGCGTCTTATGCTTCAGCCGTCGAAACGCTTTGGTGTGCAGGATTCGATCGCGGTCCAGTTGGTACGCCGTCCGAACGGGCGATGGTGTTTCCTCCACGCGGCGGCCGCGGCTCAAGGCGGAGCGTGAGGCGAACGGGCTAAGCCGTTCTTCGTGCGCTTCGAGCCGGCGGCGCACCGCGTGAAGGTCCATGAGCACATTCTAGGCGCAGAAAGTCGTCACTTTCTGTCGCTAAGCTTCACTCAACGGTGACCGTCTTCGCCAGGTTCCTCGGCTGGTCGACATCGCAGCCACGTCCGATTGCCACGTAGTAGGCGAGCGCCTGCAGCGGCAGGGAAGCGATAAGCGGCTCGAGCAACTCCGAAACGTCCGGAATCGTAAGCACGTCGTCCGCCATGGCCGCCAGTTCCGCGTCCCCTTCCGTGACCAGCGCGACCACCGGTCCTCCTCGAGCCTGCACCTGCTGGATGTTCGAAACGAGCTTCGAACGGAAGGCGTGCTTCGTAGCGATTGCGACGGTGGGGAAGTCCTTGTCGATGAGCGCGATGGGCCCGTGCTTCATCTCCCCAGCGGCGTACCCCTCCGCGTGGATGTAACTGATCTCCTTCATTTTCAGGGCGCCCTCCATCGCTGCCGGGAAGGCGAGGCCTCGGCCCAGGAAGAGCATGTGCTCTGTTGCTGCGAAGCGCTGGGCGACGCGCTGCTGGTTCACCGAATCGGCGAGCGCGCGGGCAGCCGCGTCGGGCACG
>JBDSEP010000164.1:0-10897 GCA_039919985.1 Tepidiformaceae bacterium
AGTCGTTCCGCTCGGAGTTCCGCAAGCGGGGAGTGAGCGCCACAGCTATCTGCCCTGGTTTCGTCTCAAGCGTCGGGATGTACGAAGAGATGGAGCGGAAGGCGGGCGTGCGGGCATCGAAGCTGGCGGGCACATCCAGCCCCCAGAAGGTGGCGGCCGCCACGATTCGGGCAATCAAGCGCGATACCCCCGAGGTGATCGTTAACCCCGGCCCGATCCGCCTGATCAGCGGGTTTGCAGAGCTATTCCCCGGCGCGTTCGAACGCCTCTACCCGGTCTTCGGCGCGAACAAACTGTTCGCAAAAGTGGCGAAGCGCGGTGGCAGAGCCTAAGCACTCGCACGACGTCCCGAGTCCCAGGTCAACTGTCTCCGCTAGAGCGGGATGTTGCCGTGCTTCTTCGGTGGGTTGCGGTCGGCCTTGTTCTGGAGCATCTCGAGGGCGCGGATGATCTTCTGGCGAGTCTGCCGCGGATCGATGACGTCGTCGATGAAGCCGCGGCCCGCCGGGATGTACGGATTGGCGAACTTCGTGCGGTACTCGTCGATCAGCTCTTTGCGCCGCACTTCGGGGTCCGGCGCGTTCGCAATCTCCTCGCGGTAGACCACGTTCGCCGCCGCGTCCGGGCCAGCGACCGCGATCTCTGCGGTCGGCCAGGCGTAGTTAATGTCCCCGCGCAGGTGCTTGCTAGACATAACGAGATAGGCACCGCCGTAGCTCTTGCGCAGAATCACCGCGATCTTCGGGACGGTCGCTTCGCTGTACGCGTAGAGCAGCTTCGCACCGTGCGTAATGATGCCGCCGTACTCCTGGCTCGTGCCGGGGAGGAACCCGGGCGTGTCGACGAGCGTCACGAGCGGAATGTTGAAGGCATCGCAGAAGCGCACGAAGCGCGAGGCCTTGCGGCTCGCGTTGATATCGAGCGAGCCCGCGAGCTGCGCCGGCTGGTTCGCCACGAATCCCACGCTGCGCCCACCCATGCGCCCGTAGCCCACAACGATGTTCATCGCGAACAACTCGTGCACCTCCATAAAGTCGCCGTCGTCCACGAGCCGCTGGATCACTTCGCGGACGTCATACGGGCGGTTGGGCTCCGAAGGCACGATCGAAAGCAGGTCTTCGTCCGCACGTTCCGGGTCGTCGCCGTTCGGCGCCAACCCTGGATCCTCCGCATTGTTCGAAGGCAGGAACGAAAGCAGCCTGCGCACCTCGGCCATCGTCGCTTCTTCGCCAGCCACGGCAAAATGGGCGACGCCCGAGCGGGAGGCGTGCGCATGCGCTCCACCCAATTCGTCGTGCGTCACTTCTTCGCCGGTGACGGCCCGGATCACGTCCGGGCCGGTGATGTACATCTGGCCGCTGCCTTCGGTCATGAAGATGAAGTCAGTTAGCGCCGGGCTGTACGCGCCGCCCCCAGCCGATGGCCCCATGATCACGCTGATCTGCGGGACGACGCCGCTGGCGAGCGTGTTCATCGCAAAGATCTCGCCGAAGCCGCGCAGGCTTTCAGGCCCATCCTGGATGCGCGCGCCGCCGGAATCGATGATCCCGACGATTGGCGCGCCGGTGGTCAGCGAAAGGTCCATCACTTTCAGGATCTTCTCGGCGACGGCTTCACTCAGCGACCCGCCCACGAGCGTGAAGTCGTACGAAAACACATACACTGGGCGCCCGTCGACTTTGCCCCAGCCCGTGACCACTGCTTCTCCGGTGGAGGCCGATGCGCCATCGCCGCGAGCGCGCATCAGCATGTCCAGTTCATCGAATGAGCCGGGATCGAGCAGGAGGTCGATCCGTTCGCGGGCCGTCAGCTTGCCGCGCGCGTGCTGGGCATCAATGCGCTTTTGGCCACCGCCAAGCGCGAAGCCAGCCTTCAGTTCGTTCAGTTGAGCGAGCTTCTGCTCGGCAGTCAGTGCTTCGGACATAGTTCGAAAAGCCCCAGGGCCGCCAGTTGGCGGAAGCGGATTCGCGTGCCGAAAAGAACCCCGGAAGTCGGCCGGGGCGGATTCACACGGTGCTCTGACTCTAGCATTGGGGCGAAACAGGCGCGAGCGGCCGGACGCATGGTTTTTGCTCACGGGGGCCCCACACGCTAATCGAGCGGCGGAGATTCCCTGAGGGCGGCTGCGTGCTCTCCCACATCATCGGTAGTCGCCAACCCGGCGTGATTCAGCACCGCCGTGAACGACGCCACCGCTACTTCGATCTGGCTATCGTCCGGCACCTTAGTGGTGAGCGCCTGCAGCGCGATGTTCGGCACGAACATGGCGTGCACGAACATGTTCCCGCCGAAGCGTGCGCCGATTCGCAGGATCTCGTAGGCGATAGCCGCCACCAAGGGCATAAAGACGAGGCGGGAGGCCGTGCGAATGAGCACCCCTTCGTCCACGAGGAGATCGAAAACGAAGAACGTGATGAGTGCCACAAAGACCACAACGAGCAGAAAGCTCGTGCCGCAGCGGGTGTGCTCCTTAGGGAAGGCTCGTATTTCGGCCGTTGTGAGCGGACGACGCGCCTCGTAGGCGTGAATCGTCATGTGCTCGGCGCCATGATATTGGAACACTCGCCGGATATCCGGGACCAGGCCGATAAGCGCGAGATAGCCCACGAAGAGCCCGAGCCGCACGACGCCTTCGACAAGTACGATGATGAATCGGCTGGCATCCACCATCTCCAGGAGATTCGCGAGCAGGATGGGTCCGGCGAAGAAGAGGCCGACCACGAAGAGCATCGCAAAGGCCATCGTCCCCCAGAAGACCTTCTCTGGAAACTCAGCTTCGCCCTCCACCTCACCATCGTCGAAGGCGACGCGCGAGGAGAAGTTCAGGGCCCGCATGCCCAGCGCCATCGTTTCCCAGAGCACGATTACTCCGCGTAGCAGCGGGATAGTGCGCGCCCGTCCGGTGTAGAGCCCCCCGAGCGGTTCGGAGTGGGTGACGATGTGGCCCTTGGGATGGCGCACGGCGACCGCCATATGCTCGGGGCCGCGGATCATCACACCTTCCATCACGGCCTGTCCACCGTAATAGACGTTCGCCGGGCCTTCAAATGGTCTGGTCATAGCTCCCCATAGTAAACGAAAAGGGGGCCACGAAGGCCCCCTTTCTCTGCCAGGTCCGTCGGCAGTTTAGTTGCTGGTTGGCTTGGCGTAGCGGCGGTTGAACCGCTCCACGCGCCCGGCGGTATCGATGATGCGCTGCTCGCCCGTAAAGAACGGGTGACAGACGTTACAAACGTCCAGGTGCATCGCCGTCTGCTTCGTCGAGCGGGTGTGGATGTCGTTGCCGCACGCGCAATGAATC
The DNA here is from genome assembly GCA_039919985.1 of Tepidiformaceae bacterium. GTDB lineage: Bacteria > Chloroflexota > Dehalococcoidia > Tepidiformales > Tepidiformaceae > PNKC01. The sequence goes on from JBDSEP010000164.1 coordinate 3,302, forward strand.
GTCGCGTCTTCGTACTTAGGGTGGATAGCTTCCTTCACCGGGGACTCCTTAAACTGCAGCCGCGGCGGGGAAGACGCTAATCTTCTTTCGGCGGCCCTTGGCGAACGGCTGGAACTTTACGTGCCCGTCGATCAACGAATAGATGGTGTAGTCGCGCCCGAGGCCCACGTTCTCACCGGGGTGAAATCGCGTACCGCGCTGACGCATGATGATCGAACCGGGCTTGACCACTTCGCCATCGAAGTGCTTCACCCCAAGCCGCTGGCTTTGGCTATCGCGGCCGTTCTTGGAGCTGCTTACGCCTTTTTTGTGTGCCATTGGAGCTAACCCTTCGTAATCGCTTCGACAACCAATCGAGTCACATGCTGGCGGTGACCGAAGATACGGCGATAGCGGACCTTATTCTTGTACTTCATGAAGCGGATCTTCGGCGCCTTGCCGTGCTGTTCGATGCGCGCGCGAACCGTAGCACCGGCCACCAGGGGCGTACCAACGGTTACATCCTCACCGTCCAAAACCATCATCACATCGAAAGTCACGGTGTCACCCGGTTCTCCCGCGACGTGGCTCATCTCGAATTCTTGCCCCTCGACGAGGCGCAACTGACGCCCATCGGCGCGCACGATCGCTTCCATATTACTCTCCAGAAATACCGTGGACGGTCTCATGAGTGTAGAGACCGTCCACATGTTCAGTCAACGTGACCAGCCGAGGCGGCCGCTGCTTTAGCTCGAACCGCCATCTGCGCGGGTCTGGGTGCCGCCCTCCCAGGCGAGCCCTCCGGTGGGCTTCGGCTCGAAAGAGGGTCGGCGCTCCTCTGGGGCGGGCGGAGCTGCGGGCGCCTCGTCGGGCTTCTGCAGGTCCGCCGGAGGCCACGGTTCCTTCGGGTCACTGTTGAGCAGGCGCGTGAGCGTCGACCCTTCGAGCGTTTCGACTTCGAGAAGCACGATGGCCAGCTTGTCGAGCAGCTCGCGGTGATCGCGGAGGACGTTGCGGGCACGCTCCTGGGCGTCCTCAATCAGCCGCCGCACTTCGTCGTCGATCTCTTCGGCGATCTTCTCGCTGTAGTTCCGAGTCTCCGAAATCTCGCGACCGAGGAAGATCATCTCGTCCGTCTTGCCGAACGTTCGCGGGCCAAGCCGCTCGCTCATCCCCCAGCGGGTGACCATTGCGCGGGCGATGCGTGTCACCTGTTCGATATCGTTGGAAGGGCCTGTAGAGGCCTCGCCAAAGATCAGTTCCTCTGCGGCATGGCCGCCGAGCGCCGTGCAGAGTTGGTCGCGGAACATGCTGCGGGTACGGTAGTGCGATTCTTCATCTGGCAGGAATCGGGTGTAGCCGCCAGCCATCCCGCGCGAAACGATAGTCACCTTATGCGGCGGGTCGTGGTGCTCCATGAAGTGACCAACCACCGTGTGCCCACCTTCGTGGTACGCGGTCAGCCGCTTCTCGTGCGGGCTCATCACGCGGCTTTTGCGCTCCGGGCCCGCAATGACGCGGTCCACAGCTTCTTCGAACTCGTTCATCGTGATGATCTTTTTGTTGCGCCGTGCGGCCAGGATTGCCGCCTCGTTCACCAGGTTCGCGAGGTCCGCCCCGCTGAACCCGGGCGTCGATTTAGCGAGTGTGCCGATAGTCACGTCGTCCGCAATCGGCTTCCCCTTGGAGTGCACATTGAGGATCGCCTCGCGGCCCTTTACGTCCGGCGCGTCGAGAATCACTTTGCGGTCGAAACGTCCCGGACGCAGGAGTGCGGGGTCCAGGATGTCCGGGCGGTTGGTGGCGGCGATGACGATCACGTTGGTGCCAGTATCGAAGCCGTCCATCTCCACAAGAATCTGGTTAAGGGTCTGTTCGCGCTCGTCGTGCGACCCGCCGAGCCCCGCTCCGCGCTGACGGCCGACGGCATCGATCTCGTCTACGAAGACGATACAGGGCGCGTTCTTTTTCGCCTGGTCAAACAGGTCGCGTACGCGGCTCGCGCCCACCCCAACGAACATCTCGACGAATTCCGAGCCCGAGATGCTGAAGAAGGGCACGCCCGCCTCGCCTGCGACCGCACGGGAGAGCAGGGTCTTGCCCGTCCCGGGAGGCCCCACGAGGAGGACACCCTTGGGTATGCGCGCACCCAGGGCGGCGAACTTCTCGGGGTATTTGAGGAACTCAACGACCTCCGCGAGTTCTTCTTTCGCTTCGTCCACGCCGGCCACGTCGCCGAAGGTGACCGTCACCTTGCTTCCGGTGAACAGCCGGGCGCGACTCTTGCCGAAGCTCATCGCCTGCGAATTGGAGCCCTGCGCCTGCCGCATGATCAGCAACAGGAAGAGGCCGAAGAGCAGGAAGGGCAGGATGTTCAGGAGAAGCCCGAGCCACGGCCCGAATCCGCCGCCCTCCTTATACTGCAGATCCACGGAGGGCTTTTCCGGGCTCTTGCTCAGGAGTACCTGCTCGTCCACGAGCAACTTCTCGAGGTCCGTGTTTGGACCGATCTTCGCGCTCTTGATGACGGGCTTGTTGTTGGCATCCTTGTTCGAGTAGGTGACCGTCAGGTCGCGATTATCGACCTCTATCTTCTGCACCTGGTTCGCTTTGACGTCGGAGATGACCTGCCCGAACGCAATAGTTGGGTGCCCTTCGCCGCTGTTAAAGAAGGCGAAGACGATGGCGATGACCGCCACGAGGATCAACAGGTAGATAAAACTGTTACGAAGCCAGCGGGAATACAATAGAGCACTCCGGTCCGGCGGTCGCGAAAGCAATCCGCCGAATCTTTTTTCGAGTATAGCAGACGCGAAGGGGCCCGCCGGGGGCTCACGTAAGCGAGCCTATACATGATGCGGGAGTCCCCGGCACGCTTTCGGTGTCTGGCGCGGGCAGACCTATCTCATTCCACTAGGGGACTCGCGTCCTTATGCTCGCGACGTTTCTTGAGAAAGGCCCGCGCGCTTTTTCGCGCTGTTCGCGCGCCAGAGAGCGGGCGGGATAGACTGACCCGTGGCACTCGGCAGTCAAGCTCGGTGCCCATGTTCGCGTTCGGTCATCCCACCGGGCGACTTCCCATACGGAGGCACCTCATGAATCTCGCTTTCGTCGGAGGGACGGGACCCGAAGGTCTCGGCCTGGCCATTCGATTCGCACACGCCGGACACCAGGTGGCGATCGGATCACGCTCAACCGAACGAGGTGAAGAGGGCGCCCAGAAGATTCGTGACGCCGTGCCGGGCGCGATCGCTAGCGGCGGAGCCAACGCCGACGTGCTGGCGGACGCTTACGTGGTGTTCCTCACCTTTCCCTACGGCGGCCAGAGGGACACGCTGACCGCGCTCGGGCCGCTGCTGGATGGCAAGATCGTCTGCAACGTTGTTGCGCCCCTGGATTTCGTGCAGGGCATCGGCGCTGTCGCGATTAATGTCGAAGGGAAGAGTGCGGCCCAGGAAGCGGCGGCCCAACTGCCCAACGCGATCGTTGTCTCCGCATTCCAAAACATGAGCGCGGAGAAGCTCACGGAGCTCGCTCACCCGGTGGAGTGCGACGTGCTCGTTTGCGGCAAGGACGCCGAAGCGAAGCAGGTCGTCATCGGCCTCGCCAACGAGATCGAGGGTGTACGCGGCGTGGACGCCGGCGGGCTGAGCCAGAGCCGCTACGTGGAGATGATCACCTCCCTGCTTATTAATCTCAACCGAAAGCACAAGACACATACCAGCATCAAAATCGTGGGACTCTAATGGCCACGGTGAAGAACGGCGACTGCAACATCTGGTACGACAGCATCAGTAGCGGGCCCCCCGTCGTCATGGTCTACGGCATTGGTGGAAACAGCCGGCAGTGGTGGGAGACGTTCCCGGGTCTGCTGGCCGAGCGCTACAACCTGGTGATGCTCGACAACCGCGGGACCGGCTTCAGCGACAAGCCAGCGGCCGCGTGGACTATGTCCGAGATGACCGGAGATATCCAGGCGGTAGTCGACGACCTTGGCCTCCCGAGCTTTCACCTCCTTGGCTGTTCCCTCGGCTCGGTTATCGCCCGGCATTACGTGGCGGAACGCGGCGGAAAGCAGCTCCGCTCCCTCAGCCTGCTTTGCCCACCGAACGGCATCTCCGCTACCGAGGCGGACCTCAACGCCGCACTCTTCTGGGACCGCACGAAGCCCCTCATCGAATCGGCGCGCGGCGGTTGGCCGATCGTCCACCCGGAACCCTGGATCGAAAGAAACGACGCCCTGCTCACCGAAAAGTTCGAGGCAAGCATGAAAAGCCCGTCTCCCGCGCGCACCTTCCAGTTTCAGCTGGCGGCCGCCACCGCAGCCGATGACCCCAATCCGGCTTTGAACGACTATGGCTGGCCCGTGCTCATTCAGCACGGCTCGCTGGATCGGCTCGTCCCCCCGGAGAATGCGCGAACGCTGAAAGAGGCGGTTCCTCGGGCCCGGCTGGAGATCATCGAAGGCGACAGCCACAGCTTCTGGCAACACGACCCCCAGCGAGCGGCCGAGATTGTGCTCGACTTCCTCGATGGGGCCGAACGCCTCTGGCCGGCCAACTGATGGCCGGGCTACAGATTTTCGGCGTGCCAGGCCTTCCCGAGATCGCCGCTGGCTCCGACCTCGGTTCGCTGATCCTCGCCGCGGCATCCGCAGCCGGTACCCCGATCGAAAGCGGCGACGTCGTCGTGGTTACCTCCAAGATCGTCTCCAAGGCGGAGGGCCAGGTGGTGCGCCTCGATACCATCGAGGTCTCTCCCTTCGTCCAGCAGTACGCCGAAAAGTGGGAGAAGGAGCCGGCCGTCATCGAGCTTGTGCTGCGCCAGGCCCGGAGAGTGGTCCGCCAGGTTGGCCCGGTACTGATCACCGAAACGCACCACGGGTTCGTCTGCGCGAATAGCGGCGTAGACCAGTCCAGCTCCGGCGGGCATGGGCTCGCCGTGCTTCTCCCCGCCGACCCGGACGCGAGCGCCGCCGGCATTCGCAGCACCTTCGCCGCCGACGGTGTAGACGCCGTCGTGATCATCTCGGACACATTTGGGCGGCCGTGGCGAGAAGCCCAGACGGACATCGCCATCGGCATCGCCGGTATGCAGCCGGTGCTCAGCTACATCGGACAGTTCGACCCCCACGGGCACGAATTTCGCGTACAGGCAGTGTGCACCGCGGACGAGCTGGCCGGAGCCGCAGAGCTCGTAAAGGGCAATCTGAGCCGCGTGCCGGTAGGCGTCATTCGCGGCGTCCAGTGGGAGCCCGACGAAAGTGCAACCATGCGCTCGGTCATCCGCGACAGCGAGCGAGACCTCTTCCGCTGAACTACTTCACCCGCGGGCGCACCGTTTCCACGAGGGAGTTGCCGCGCGCGAGCTGGTCCGGCTCCAGCGTTACCAGGCGGTCCCCAAGCGTCTCAGCAATGGCGAAGTAGAGTGAGTCGCCGCCGCTGAACCGGTGCTCCGCCGCGATCGTTGCCGCCCGTTCCGCGAGCGCCAGCGCAACCGGCAGGAGTTCGAACAGCGGCGAGTGCCGAATCTGCGACGCCACGTCGCGTCCCATCTGTTTGTCGCTCGTGCCACTGCTGACTGCCGCGGCCACTTCCGCGAGGACGGTTACCGGCGCGCGCAGCGGCTCCGCAGTAGCCACAGCTTCCTTCAGCCAGGCGACCGTCTGCGAATGTGAGGGGTGCGCGGAGTTGAAGAGCGAGACGAAAACGCTGGCGTGGACGGTGGTCATGCGCCCGCCTCGGCCTTCCATGCGTCCCCCACCTCAGCAGCCAGCCGTTGCATGGCCGCCAGTTCCGCCGCCGCCTGGCTACGATGAAGCCCCGCGATGTCTCGATCCGAATATGGCCGCAACGTGGCGACCGGAACGCCGTTTACGGTGACCACGTACTGTGCGTGCTCGTCCCGGACAGCGCGGACGATCTGCGTCGCTTCGTTCTTCAGCTGTCGTACGCCAATCGTCCGCATGCCTGCTCCCCCTAATGTGGCACCATGGTGGCCACTCGCATCTCGACAGTCAATGACGGCGTCGCCCGGCCGCATGCTCCCGCAGGGCGAGCCATAACCCAAAAGGTCACAGGGCCCCGCACGTTGCGAGGCGAGGGCGCTGCGAATTCAGCAGGATTCGATGGCCATCTGTTTACTCCTCGGCGCAGTCGGCGTAATCCAGAAGCAGTACGACCAGGTACTCAAGGAGCTCATCCGGACAACAAGCCGTCCGACGGAACGTTGTGTAATGTGGCGGGACCCACCGCCGACGGCTGGCGTGTCGCCGAGGTTTGGGAATCGCAAGAGGCCGCCGACAGCTTCTTCGAGAAGACGCTGGGCGCGGCACTCCAGAGGGCGAACATTTCCGCTCGTCCGGATGTCATCCCCGCCTACAACATCATGCAGGCCTGACGACTCGAAGGACGCTCGAAACCTCCCAACGCGACGCATCGGCCTACCGTCCGGGTCCGCCGGCGGTGGGCCTCAATCAAGTGTGCCTCCTGGGGCCCGGTACTGTGCTTACACAAAATGCCTGCGGGCATCGCATCCCGCGAGCTGCCGGTCGGCGGACGTCTTGAACCAGTACAAGGGTATTGCGAACGATCGCGGCTTTGCGATAATCTCCTCCCCACGATGTTGAAGCTCACCCGCTCCGCCCGCCTTATCCACACTACGCTCGCCGCCTCTGGCGCGAGCCATGTTGGTAACGCGCGAGCAGTTCGCTGGGCCGCTTCTTCGTAATTCGCAAAAGCACAACGCGAATCGCAGTACGGCCCATCGGAAACGATGGGCCTTTTCGTTCCCCTGGACGAAGAAAGGTGTGGCCATGGATAACCCTCTCCAAGGCTCCCTCGTGCGCCTGCGAGCGCGCGAGCCTGAAATCGTGCCCTTCGCCCACGAGTGGAGCAACGACCCGGAGGTCATTCGCTGGCTCGGCGCCCGCTACCCCCGGTCGCGCGCGATGACGGCCACCCAAATCGCCGAGTCGACGTTCGGCCCGCAGCTCTGCGTCTTTGGGATCGACTCCCTCGTCGACGGGGCGCCTATCGGATGGACGGGCCTTCACGGTGAGGCGCTTGAGAACCGTTCGGCTTCTCTCGGGATAGCGCTCGGTGACAAACGGCGCTGGCAGGGTGGTTACGGGGCGGACGCAATGCGCGTGGTCTGCCGCTTCGGCTTCGAGATGATGAATCTCAATCGCATCCACCTGGAAGTTTTCCCCGAGAACGAAAGTGCGATTCGCTGCTACCAGCGGGTGGGATTCACCACCGAGGCCCGCACTCGCGACGCAATCTTCAAACACGGTGCCTTCCACGACCTCATCCAGATGTCCGTCCTCGCAGGCGAACTGCGGTAATTCCCACCCGGTGGACCACATAACAAGGAGAATCGCCGTGCAATCGTCGCCGTTCGAAGGCCGCCTCGTCCGCCTCAGAGCAAGGGAACCAGAAGATGAGCCACTGCTTTACCAATGGTTCAACGACCCGGAGGTGACGGAACACCTTACCCTTCGCTATCCGCTCTCGCACGGGCAGGAGAAGGCTTTCATCGAAGGGGCCTCGCGCATCGGCTATCACGATGCATCGTTCGGAGTGGAAACGATTGCCGAAAGCCGTCTCATTGGCGGCG
>JBDSEP010000179.1:0-3344 GCA_039919985.1 Tepidiformaceae bacterium
AAGCCCCCGATGCTTATGCAGAGAATCTGCGAACGGCCGCTTCCAGCTGGTCCAGGTCGAACGGCTTCGATAGCACCCCGGCCACTCGTGAGGCCCGCGGGTCGTCCAGCGCGAACGAACGCTCGCCCGTCATGATCACGATCGGCGGATAGGTCCCGAATCGTCCTTCCATGGAATCCACCACCTGGAATCCATCGCCATCGGCGAGGTGCAGGTCCAGCAGGACGAGGTTGTACTCGCCTCCTGCCAAACGGGCGATTGCCTCGGCCGCCGATTGAACCCCATGCACCTCGTGGCCAGCCGAAATCAACACCTGGCTGATCAGCCGAGATATCGTGCGCTCGTCTTCGGCCAGCAAGATTTTCATAATGTGCGGCTGCCCTCGTGGCCCATACTACCCCTCCGGGCTGGCAGATCCGCAACGATCTTTACGTAGCGTTCTCCGCGCAGACACGATACTTCCCCGCCCATCGCCACAATCAGCTGTCGCGAGCGGAAGAATGCGAAGCCCGCATCGGCGGAAATCACCTTCGTTTCCGGACCAGGCGTACCACTTTCGAACCAGATCCGTGTTGCGGATGACATCGCCTGGTATTCGAAACAGACCTCCCCGTTACCGTTGCCAATGCGGTTCGCGGCTGTCGCGAATCCCGCGATCGCGCGAACCAATCGCCTTACATCCCACGGGCCCTGGACGCCCTGCGGCACCGGCCCGGCGATCACGATGTCCCGCCCCATCAAGCCCCTCGCCGCTTCCACCGCTGCCCCCAGGTCGCACGGCCCAAACGAAATCGCAACCTTGCCGCGTTCCATCCGAGAAGCTTCCTGCAGATCATCCGCCAGCTGTTGGAGGTCGTCCACAGAGGAAGCGAGCATCTCCGCCAGCTCGGCATCGAGCAGCAGCTGGCCCTCGCTCGATTGGCGGCGCGCCAGTTCCATCACCATCCGAATGGACGTTAGCGGAGTGCGCACTTCGTGTGCGAACGCGCCCATCGCTTCCCGCCGATAGCCTTCCTCGGTCAGAGCCGCTTCAATCTCCAATGCGTCATAACCCTCACCCGGACATTAACGCAGGTAAAGGTAGAGTTGCAATCAGGGGTTTACCCTAACGCTCGCTCCTAAGGACCCCGCGGCGTCGGCGGTACCAAAACGATGGGCTCCGCTTCTGCCAACCGCGCCCGCAGCGAACCTCCAGCACCCCGCGTAGCCTGCTCTTCCGCGTGATAAGAGCTGCGCACCAGCGGACCGGACTCCACATGCCTGAAGCCGTACTCCAACGCCCGCCGCTTGAGTTCCGCGAACTCATCCGGGTGCCAGTAGCGTGCGATCTCCAGGTGCTGAGGTGTGGGCCGCAGGTACTGCCCCACCGTCAGGATGTCGACGCCCGCGGCGGCCAGGTCGCGAAATACCTCCAGCAACTCCTCGCGAGTCTCGCCCAACCCGACCATCACCCCACTCTTGGTCAGCGTCCCGGGATCGATCTCCTTCGCTACTCGCAAGAGATCGATGCTTCTCTCGTAGATCGCCTGCGGTCGCACGACCCCGTAGAGCCGGGGAACGGTCTCCGTGTTGTGGTTGAGAATCTCGGGCCGAGCTTCGGTAACCGCGCGGAGAGCCGCCCGGTCCCCTTTGAAATCTGGGATGAGCACTTCGATCGTGGTGTCGGGCGAAAGTTGCCGCACGCGGCGAATCGTCTCCGCAAAGATATTCGCCCCCCCGTCGGCCAGTTCGTCGCGATTCACGCTTGTGATTACGGCGTGCTTCAACCCCAGCGTCTGGATGGCGAGTGCTACGCGCGCGGGCTCACCCGTGTCCACCGCGCCGGGCCGTCCCGTGGCCACCGCGCAGAACCCGCAGGAGCGCGTGCATGTGTCCCCCAGGATCATGAACGTCGCCGTCCCCCGATTCCAGCAGTCGCCGATGTTCGGGCAGCGCGCCTCTTCGCAAACCGTGTGCAGCCCCTGCTCCCGCATCAGGTTCTGCAGGCGCTGATAGTTGCCACCCGCAGGGAAGCGCACTTTGAGCCACTCGGGCCGCGGGGAGTTCACAGCGCTCACCCCAAAAGCGTAGCGCATGTGGCCCGCGCTTCGCAGCACATTTGCCAGCTGTCATTGACTCGCGTCTCGCTCTCCGCTACCGTTCGCGCGTTCTGCTACCCCTTCAATGGCTAATGGAGTGAGCTATGGCCTACCTTCGCCCGAACGCCTTCGAGCGGCGCATCTTCAGCAATATCGCCATGAAATTTGGCATCGGCGGCTCAGAGACGTTCGTCGTGACCGGGCGCAAGAGTGGAGAGCCGAAGCTGGTTCCCGTCACCCCGCTCGACCACGGTGGCCAGCGCTACGTCATCTCCACCCGTGGGGAATCCGAATGGGTGCGCAACCTGCGCGCTGCCGGCGGCGCCTGCGAGCTGCGCAAAGGCGCGAAAGCCGAGAAGCTGCACGCCTCCGAAGTCCCCGTCGAAGAATGCCCGCCGATACTTGCTGCATATCGTCTGAAAGCTGGCCGCCCAGTGAAGGCCTACTTCGAAAAGCTCCCGGACGCCGCCGACCACCCCGTCTTCCGCTTGGGATCGCGGTAGGCGCGGGCCGACAGGTCCCAAAATGCGTTTGCCCTGTTTAGGGCCAGACAGTGACTCTTACGTTCACGTAAAGGATACTGGGGAGCGTGGCTAGCATTCGTCCGCTCATGGCGCGTCAGTTCAGCTCGCTCACCATCCACAACTACCGGGTCTACTTCTTCGGCCAGATGATCTCCCTGGTAGGCACTTGGATGCAGACCACCGGCCAGGCATGGCTCGTTCTGAAGATCACCGGTTCTCCCTTCGCGCTGGGGGCCGTGACCACCCTACAGTTCCTGCCCATCACCCTCTTCACCCTCTTTGGTGGGGTCTTCGCAGACCGCCTGCCCAAGCGTCGGATGCTTATCATCACCCAGGCGTTCGCCATGGCCCAGGCGTTCATCCTTGGCATCCTCGTCGTCAGCGGACGAGTTGAACTCTGGCACATCTACGTCCTCGCACTCAGCCTCGGCACGGTAAACGCGTTCGATGGCCCAGTGCGTCAGTCGTTCGTCGTCGAACTCGTTGGCCGCGAGCAGCTGGTCAACGCGGTCGCCCTGAACTCCAGCATCTTCAACGTCGCGCGGATTATCGGACCGGCCGTCGCCGGCCTGACGATCGCCCTCTTCGGGCTCTCCCTCGCCTTCTTCTTCAACGCCGCCAGCTTCGTCGCCGTACTCATCGCCTACACACTTATGCGCCCCGCCGAATTCGCCGCCGTACCGAAGCGCCAGGCAACCGGTGGCGTCTTCTCGCAGGTCGCCGAGGGGATTAAGTACTCATG
>JBDSEP010000249.1:0-8615 GCA_039919985.1 Tepidiformaceae bacterium
GTGGACACCGTCACTGGCCCGTACGACGTCGTAGTGCAGCTGGAGGCCGACGACCTCGATTGCCTCGGCAATGCAATCACCGAGGCCGTCCAAAAGGTCCACGGGGTTCAGCGCACCACCACCTGTCTCGCGGTGCGCTTGGCCTGATCGGCCTCGCTCCGAAACCTGCCCAGCATCGTCCTCGGCCTCGCTACGCGCACCGCACCCGGCGAACGCTCCGCTCGACGTCTCTCCGTCACGATCGGGCAGCCTTCGAACCCTGCGGGGATGTACGCTGAGCGCAGTCAGCCCGTACCCCGGAGTGCGCCCCAGATGACCTTCCCCGTTGATTCGATGATTAGCGTCGAACAGGCTCGAGACCGCATTCTCGCGTTCTTCCAGCGCCTCGACGTTGAACGCAGGCCGTTGCTGGAAGCGCTCGGCCAGGTGCTCGCCGAAGACATCGTCGCTCCGTTTGATATTCCACCGCTCGATAACACCGCCATGGATGGCTACGCGGTCCGCGCTGCGGATACCACCGGAGCCACCGAGCAGGACCCCCGCTCCCTCCGCGTGATCGCAGACCTCGCCGCGGGCTACGTTCTCGATACTCCCGTCGGCACAGGCGAGGCCGTGCGCATCATGACTGGCGCCCCAATGCCCCCCGGCTCCGACTCTGTTGTCCCCTTCGAAGAGACTGACGAGCCACTCCGCGAGGTTAACCAGGCGGCTCAACGCGCGGCCACCGTCCAGGTCCTCAAGGGTGCGGAACCTGGCGCGAACATCCGCTACCGCGCCGAGGACGTCACTGCCGGCTCAGTGGTGCTACGCGCCGGGCGCGTCGTCCGCGCATCTGAGATCGGTGTGCTTGCCAGCATCGGGCTGAGTGAGGCCCCCGTGTTTCGACGGCCCGTGGTGGCCATTCTTTCCACCGGCGACGAAGTAACCGAGCCGGGTAATCCACTCCTCCCCGGCCGCATCTACGACGCCAACGCGCACAGCCTCGCCGCCATGGTCACCAAATACGGCGGAATCCCGCGCCTCTTAGGCATCGCCCACGACACCGTGGAGGACCTCACCACCAAGATTCGCGAGGGCCTGGGCGCCGACATGCTGGTCACCAGCGCCGGCGTCTCTCGCGGCGATTTCGACGTCGTGAAGGACGTCCTCGCCCGCGAGGGTAAGGTCGACTTCTGGACGGTGCGCATGCGTCCAGGCAAGCCGCTCGCCTTCGGCGCCTTCACCTCGCCCGACGGGCGGTCCGTGCCTCACCTCGGCCTCCCAGGTAACCCGGTGAGTTCCATGGTCTCCTTCGAACTCTTCGGACGCCCAGCAATCTTCGCCATGCTGGGCCGCTCGGACTGGGAGCGCCCGACCGTCCGGGCCATCTCCCGCGACCTCGTGCGGAATCCCGACGGGCGGCGTTTCTACGCCCGCTGCATCGTCTCCATGGGCGCCGATGGGCGTTACTACGCCGACCTCACAGGCCCCCAGGGCAGCGGCATCCTCACCAGCATGAGTTCCGCCAACGCCCTCACCATCATCCCCGAGCAGCAGACCGAAGCTCGCCCGGGCGACGAAATCGACGTCATGATGCTCGATTGGGAACACGCCCCCTAGCCCACGGACGCGCCCGCTGCTACTCCACGCCGTGGCGCAGCAGCCTTTCGAATGTGTGGTTCGAAAGCGCCCCCGGGCGCTGGCGGCGAATCCTCTCGATCGCTTCGCCCGCGGCCATCCCCAGCTTCCGCAGAAGAAGACCTGTCACCAGTCCGCTCCGGTTCATTCCGTGTTGGCAAACGATGTAGATGTCCGTTGGCGCACGGCCCGATTCACCCCGCGCCGCCGCCACGGCGTCTGCCACCGTCTGCTCCACTCGCCAGTACGGCGAAGGCAAGCCCTCGGTGTCAACGAAAACGCAGGCGATTGTCTTTGTCGCGGCCTGGCGGTGCTCAGCCGGCATTTCGCCTGCTGTGTCGATAAGCCAGCACCCGGCGAGCGCTTCGTGGCGGATCTCCTCGCCACGATGGCTCTGAGCGCCCCCCATCCAGATGTTCGACAGCGATCCGCACTCTCCGGCAGCCAGCACGCGGCTCGCCCGGGGCATCGCGCCGCCAGCTTCACTCCGCAGATGTTCCGGTTCCAGCACCAACCGAGCATGCGATCTCCGGCGGCAACACGAAAATGGTGGCACATCTCGGCGTAGCACAACCGCCTTCGCGCACGACGGGACTACACCAGTTCAAGCGCCTCGCCCTGGTAGCGCTTCGCCCCGCGGCGCATCTCCACCAGTTTATCCAGCTTCACCAGGCAGTCGCTCACGCCCTTCTCGCCGTTCAACGCCTCGAAGTTCTGCATTCCGCACACGTTGCACGACCCGTGGTGACAATCCGGCACGGTCTTCACCGAATGAACATCCCGCCACTGGCCCCGCAGATAGCTCTTCGTGACGCCGCAATCCACGTGGTCCCAGGGCAACGGCTCTTGCGTGTCCCATTCGCGGTGCGCGAACCACTCTCCGTCCACGCCAGCAGCCGCGAACGCTTCCTTCCAGATTTCTGGCTTGAAGTGCTCACTCCACGCATCGAACTTCGCCCCGCGGCGCCACGCCTCGTACACGCCTAACGCTACCTTGCGGTCCCCACGGCTAAGCACGGCCTCGACGAAGCTGTCTCGCGGGTCATTCCAGCTGAACTCCACCCCGGCCGAGCGGCAGCCATCCTTCAGCAGATAGTGCTTCGGCTCGAGCTCCGCCGCCGTATCCTGACGCGCCCATTGGAACGGCGTATGCGGCTTGGGCACCAGGTTGCTCGTGCTCACGCGGACGCGCGCCCTTCCCCCCACGTACTTCCGCCCGATCGCCTTGACCTTCTGGCCCATCTCGATGATCCCCGCCACGTCGTCCATCGTCTCCGTCGGGAGCCCCACCATGTAGTACATCTTCACGCCCGTCCAGCCGCGCTGGAACGCGTTCTCGGCCGCACCCAGCAGGTCAGCCTCCGTCACGAGCTTGTTGATTGCGTTTCGCAACCGTTGACTCCCAGCCTCCGGAGCCAACGTCAGCGTGTGCTTCTTCCCCTTCGCAACAGCGTTCGCCACATCCACCGAAAAGCTATCCACCCGCGTGCTCGGGATCCCGATCTTCAGGTCTGGGAAATTCGCGTTTAGGCTGTCCACCATTGGCACAATCTGGCTATGGTCCGTCGTGCTCAGGGAGAGCAGCGAAATCTCGTCGTAGCCGGTGTTCTGCATAAGCTCGCGCGCCGCCTGCACCACCTCTTCCGGGCTCCGCTCGCGCGTTGGGCGGTAGATCATCCCCGCTTGGCAGAATCGGCATCCCTGGGTGCAACCACGTTGAATCTCCACCGCCGCGCGGTCATGCACGGTCTGCAGAAAGGGCACGATCGGCTTCACGAGCGCGGGCGGCAGCACCTCCACCACCCGCCGCGTAATCGAAGTGGGCGCACCATCCTTCGCGTCCAGCCCCGCGAAGTGCCCGGCCGCATCGTAACGCGGCTCGTAGAACGAAGGCACGTACACCCCGGGCATCCGCATCAGCTCCCGTAGCCGCTCTGCGCGTGGCGTCCCAGCCCGTTTCCACTCGCGTACCATTTCGGCCAGTTCCTGAACCGCCTCTTCGCCCTCGCCGAGAAAGAATGCGTCGATGAACGGCGCCAACGGCTCCGGATTGAACGCCCCGCTCCCACCAGCGATGACTACCGGATGCGCTTCGCCGCGCTCCTTCGACCAGATCGGGATGCCCGCAAGCTCGAGCATGTTGAGCACATTGGTGTAGCCCATTTCGTACTGCAGAGTGAATCCGAGGACGTCGAAATCCCGCACGGCGTGGCGACTCTCGAGGCTCCACAGTAGCGTCCCCTCGCGCCGCATCTCGGCCTCCATATCCTCCCACGGCGCGAACACCCGCTCCGACGCCACGTCCTCCATCTTGTTGAGCAGGTCGTAGAGGATGCCGAGTCCCATGTTCGACATGCCGATGTCGTAGTTGTCCGGGAACGCGAGCGCAATCCGCACCGTCGCGGAGTTCCAATCCTTCGTCACGCTGTTCCACTCGCCTCCTGTATACCGGGCGGGCTTCGAGACGCGTGTCAGTAGCTGATCGATCGTGGCGGGCATGGTCACTCCTCTTGGGCAGAAGCGAATCTGCAATCGGGCCGGATCCCCATGATAGGGGACGCGACGTAACGCGTGAACGCGCGCCACAGAAGACCCTTGGCTCTTGGCTTTCGTCTCGTATGCTCCTAACCCATGAAGGTTGACGCCATCATCGTGGCGGGCGGTAGTTCCCTGCGCTTCGGCGAAACCGACAAGCTTGCCGCGATGCTCGCCGGCAGGCCGGTCCTGGCGTGGTCGCTGGCGGCCTACGCGGCGGCCCCCTCGATCGCGAGCATCGTCGTCGTTGCCCCAGCTGCAAGGCATCGCTGGCTCTGCGACCTCGCCGCGCAATGGGCGCCAGGCAAAGAGCTCCTCCTCGCTGCCGGTGGTGCCCGCCGACGCGACAGTGTCGCTGCCGGGCTTGCTCTCTCCCGAACGCGCTACGCCGCCGTCCACGACGGAGCTCGGCCGCTGGCGACCACCGACCTCATCGAGCGCGTTGTCGCCGCCGCCGAGGGGACAAACGGCGCCATCGCCGCCATTCCCGTGACCGACACCGTCAAAGAGGTGCGCGCTGAGACCATCCAGGGCCACCCCGAACGGTCGGCTCTCTGGGCCGCGCAAACCCCCCAGGTCATCCTCCGCCAGGCCTGGCTCGACGCTGCTCGAATGAGCGACGACGACGAGACGGATGACGCAGCAATGCTCAGCCGCCTCGGTCTGGAGTGCCGCGTGGTCCACAGCAGCGCCGACAACATCAAGATAACCCGCCCGCTCGACCTCCAGATTGCCGGACTGATCCTTCGCGAGCGAGGCGTCGGATGATGCGCATCGGGATCGGCGAGGACATCCACCGCATTGACGAAGCCCGCGCGCTAGTGCTCGGCGGAGTCATCATCGAAGAGGGGCCCGGGCTCGCCGGCCATAGCGATGCGGACGTGCTGCTCCATGCGATCACCGACGCTGTCCTCGGCGCTGGAGCGCTCGGCGACATCGGTCACCACTTTCCGCCCTCGGACCCGAGGTACGCCCACGCCGATAGCGCCGACTTTCTGCGTGTGGCCTTGCGGCTCGCGCGGGACGCTGGCTACGAGGTGGCGAACATCGATTCCACCGTCAGCGCCGAGCGCCCAAAACTCGCGCCCTACATCGCCCACATCCGCGAACGCATCGCCGAAATCGCCGAAATCGACCCAGGACGCGTCAGCGTGAAGGCGAAGACCGCCGAGGGACTGGACGCGGTCGGCCGAGGGGAAGCGATGGCCGCGCGAGCCGCTGTCTCGCTCGAACAGGCTCAACCTGGATGAGGCTCGCGCTGGTCATTGTCGGCGGCGGCCTCGGCTCGGGTGCTCGCTACCTCATCGGCCTTTGGGCGGTCTCACAGGCTGGCACGGCATTCCCCTGGGGCACGCTCGCCGTCAACCTCAGCGGCTCCTTCCTCATCGGCCTGATCGCTACCCTCGCTGACGAGTCCGGGTCCACCGGGCCAAACACCCGCCTCTTCCTCGTCGCTGGCGTACTCGGAGGCTTTACCACCTTCTCCGCCTTCTCCTTGGAATCGTGGCGGCTCTTCGACCAGGGAGACTCCATTCGCGCCCTTCTTTACGTCGTCGGAAGCGTCGGCCTGGGCCTGGCGGGCGCCATCGGCGGGGTCGCGCTCGCCCGCATAATGTCCTAGTCGCGAAAACAGTCCCTTAACGTCCGCCGCGCATTATGCCAGTATGAAAGTGCAAGCTGGTCCCTGCGAACACCGCTGGCGTTACTTCGTCAACATCCAGAGCCGCGCCGTCCAGGTCCGCGAATGCGAGCACTGTGGCCGGCGCGGCGTGGTCCCCACAGAGCTGGCACCGCTCCCACGGACGAGCCCGGAAAAGCTCAGCGCCTGAGTCTAGCGGCCTTCCCGCCGCGCAACCTGTTGCAGCCGCGCCAATCGCTGGTTCGGCTCTTTCCCCTTGAACTTCGGCTGGTAGTCGCTCACGCGTCCCTGGATCTGGGCGCCGTGCTGCCGATCGTGCCGATAGAACGAACGCAGCCACTGAAGCACCGTCAGCGAACCGAACATCGGGCTTACTGCCGTCCGCTCGAAGCCCTCCAACGGAATGCCATCGATTAGTCCGAAAGTGTACGCCCGTTCCATCTCCAGGATGCGCAGCAACTCCTCGACGGAATGACGGTTCGCCTCTTCGATCGGTACCTCCACCTGCTGCCATGGAATCTTCCCCAGGTCCGTGCCGTCCTCCGCCAGGGCGGCGCGAATCCAGGCGCCGTACGTGCGCTCCATCTCACCGAGGTGCGCGAGCTGCTCCAGCGCGGTCCACTGCTCCTCGCCCTCGGCGTCCACGGGAACGCGCAGAGCGTCCTCTTCGGTCAACTGGCGGGCGGCGTCCACCAGTTCAGCGCGCTGCTCGCGCATCTTCTCCTTCAGTTCCTGGACCTGTTCGTCTGTGGCCATCGTGGGTACTCCTCGTTCGAAATCGTCGTGCGGGGGCTTGAGGCGGCGGAATCGCTGCTCAGCCGCGCGCCGCCCGGTCCGCGGCCGCGGTCTTCAGTGAGTCCTCCTCCACAAGCAGTACGTGCTTCGCCACCGCTCGGTAGCTCCACGCTCCTGGCGCCGTCTCCGCGTTAAACTCCTCGTCGCTCATCCCGATGAAGGAGCCGACGAAGCGCGCCCGCTCCTCCAGCCACTCAGCGACCAGCCGCTCCATCGGCGAGGCCGTCTTTCGCGCCTCGTAGCGCCCCTCGATCACCTGCCCGGCGTGGATCTTTTCGTGGTCCAGGTCGTTCGTAATCAGCGCCCAGAGGTCCTTCCCCTGCGCGCAAACGTGCGACGAAGGGAGCGGCAGCTCCTCATCCGAAGCGGCCAGCAGCGCTTCGATCGTCCGCTGGGTCGATTCGAGTAGTTCGCGGATTGTTTCGTTGACCGTTGCAGCCATGTGTAAGCCTCATGCCAGAGATGCGCGCAGTCTATCTGCTCCGGCCACGCTTGCGGGCAACCCGGCCCATGCGAAAGTGGAGGCACCATGGCCCTCAAGCGCCTCTTCTCGCATAGCGGCCCCCGCTTCGCCGCCGATTGGCTCGTAGTTGGCATCGGCAATCCCGGCGAGCAGTACGCCCGTACTCGCCACAACATCGGCTTCTGGGTGGTCAACGAACTTGCCAGGCGCGCAGGCACACAGCCGAAATCCACCGGAAGCACGATGGCCATCGGCGTCGGAACGCTCTCTGACCAGAAGCTCGCACTCGTGAAGCCAAAGACCTTCGTCAACCTCAGTGGCAAGGCGGTAGCACAGGCCATGCAATGGACCGGCTGCGATCTCGCCCACACGATCGTGCTCTACGACGACCTCGATCTTCAAGTCGGCGCCATGCGGATCCGCCTGGGTGGCGGGGCGGGGGGCCACAATGGCCTGAAGAGCATCGGCGCCGCCGTCGGCATGGACTTCGTCCGCCTGCGCATCGGGATCGGTCGCCCATCCCTCAACGGCGAACCAACTTGGGACCCCGAACACGTCGCGCCCTACGTACTGGGCGTGCCAACCGGCGAGGACAAGCGTGCCCTCGATGCCGCCGCTCAGCGCGCCGCTGACGCGGTCGAAACCATCCTCCGCGAAGGAGCCGAGGCGGCCTCCAGCAAGTTCAACCAGAAGTAACGGCCAGCGGTTGTGGCTCGACCCACCGCGGCCTGGCGTCCCACAATCGGCGCATGCCAATGCTCCTCGCCCTCATCGCCCACCCGGACGATGAGTCCTACAGCTTCGGCGGGACGCTCGCGTTGGCGGCCCGTGCGGGCTGGCGATGCCAGGTCATCTGCCTCACATCGGGCGAGGCTGGCAAGCGGCACGACGGCGGGCCGATTAGCCGGGCGGCAGTCGGCCTCGCGCGCGAACGTGAGTTGGCCCGCTCCTGCGCCCTCCTCGGCGCCGCCTCGCCCGAGTTCTGGCGCCTCCCCGACGGCCATCTGCGCGAACACCCCCCTCAGGTCAACCGACTCCGCGCGGAGATAGAGACGCGCCGCCCAGACATGCTGCTCTCCCTCGGCACCGATGGCGCTTACGGCCACCCTGACCACATCGCGGCCTACGCCTGTTTGCTGGAGGCCTGGCGGGTACTCCCCGCTCCCCGCCCGCCCCTCCTCTTGGCAGCCTTCCCACTGGCGCTCTTTCTCCCCCAATACGAAAAGTGCCGTTCGATGATGGGCGAGCCGCCAAGGCCCGCGCCCGCTGAGATCGGGAGCGGCCCCTGGCACTACGAGCTGCCGATCAGAGCGGTCGCCGCGCTAAAGCTCGCGGCTGTCGCCTGCCACCGCTCCCAACTCCCCGGCGGAGACCCCGAGGCGATCTTCCCGCCCGGCATCATTCCCCGACTCCTCCAGACCGAACGTTTCGCGGACGCGCGCGGTTCCGAAGATTCCGGGACCACCGCCCTCCTCGCCGGGCTCACTGCGCCGTTGCCCTGACGCGGGGCGCCCCGGAGTGATAGATTCCGCGCAAAGCACGGAGGGACGCTCATGGTCGGCAGAC
>JBDSEP010000250.1:0-2755 GCA_039919985.1 Tepidiformaceae bacterium
GGGGAGATAGCGAAAGCCAAGCCCGGATCGCCAACGATCCGCTTCGTGCGCACCGGCAGCGGGACGGAGGGCGAGATCCGTTCGGAGTTGCAGGCGGGCCGACCGATCATCCTCGAGGTGCCGGGCCACTGGATCGCGGCAGTAGGGCTCGACGGCGACAAGATCCTGATCAACGACCCGTACTACGCGGATCGACGCACGCTCGATGTCTATAAGGGCAAGGTGAAAAGCTCCGTGCTGTTCGAACAGAGCAACGATCTAAGTGGCTTTGTGATAACCGTGCCGAAATCCGAGCGGGTGAAGGTGACGGACAAGGCGGGCAAAGTGGTCGGGACGTTAAATACCGGAACCGAACAGGAGGTGAAGGAATCGGTGCAACTGGGCATCGATGGCGCTTACTACAGCACGAAAGACGCATGGAGGGACCCGACCTGCGTGGAGAGTCCGCCTCGGCCGGGCGACGGCACCATTCAGATCTTCCTCCCGGGCAATAAGGACGAGTACAAGATCGAGGTCTTGAGCCCCGACGGCGGGCCTACCACCGCAGCATTTCACCGTTATGACAAAACCGGCAAGTACTCGTTCGAATCGAAGGATAACACGGGGCCGGCCGTAATCGCCGCGAGCTTTGATCCTGTGAACGTGGCAGCCGGGAGTTCGAGCACCATCCCCGGCGCTTTCCCGACGGCGGAGAACCGCCCATCCGGAGGGGGCGGGGGAGTTGGTGCTGGTGGGGCAGGAGCGGCAACCGGGACAGCAACTCCTCCGAGTGGTGGAGCCACCACGACCACGGCCACCGTCAGCGCGGGAGGTTCGCCCACCGCCTCTCCGACTGGCACGCGAATTCCGCCTACGGCCGCGCCAGTTGCGCCCTCAAGCGTGGGCGTGGCCTGCCAGGTGGCGTACAACGCCACGCCGAAGAGTGCCACCGTCAGCTGCACTGCGAACGTTGCGGGCACCTACACCACGACTGCCTGGACGGTGAATGGGGTACCGGCCCCGGCACCTCCGGGCGCGACCACGTTCACGACCACCTTCAGCGACAACACCGTTGCCTCGGTATCGATGACGGCCTGTAACTCGGCGGCGTGCACCGCGGGCGCGCAAGCGGTGACGGTGAAATTCCCGCCGCCCGGCGCGACGACGACGCCAGCACCCAGTCCAACGGTAAATCCGTCAGCGACGCCCACACCACCGGCCGGGAGTGCACCGCCGATGGTCCCAATCTCCTGTAGCTACGTGCCAGGGAGCGCTCCCTCCCAGGTAAACTGCGTCGTCTCGTTCAGCGAGCCGTACACGGACATCACCTGGACAGCCACGAACGGGACCCCCACCACGGTGACGAATTCGAGCAAGACCTTCACGACCTATAGGGACGGGTCGTCCGGGACGGTGACCGTGCGGGCGCGCGTCTGCTACTACGCCAGCTGCACGACCTCTGCGGATGCGGTGGTTTCGCCTCCGTCCGATTCGGCGGCGCCCCTCCTCGTTGCGACCTCCACGAGTGCGAACGCCGAATACGTCTGCGCGAACTCTTCAACCGACCTGTTTGGCAGCGTCAGTGGGGGAAGCACACCGACGGGCACGGTGACATTGACCGTGGATGCCGGCGCGGCGGGCTCTGCGACCCTCTCCGGCGGGAGCTGGTCGAGAACGCACCCTCAGGAGCTCGCTTCTCAGCCTGCAACCCACTCGTTCACAGCGAGCTATTCCGGGGACGCCACGCACGCGCCGAGCAGCGCATCCGGCACGTTCTCGTTTCCTGGTTGCGGCTAGTCGTGCCCGCAAGCAGCGTTCAGCGAGGCCTTGCACTGATTGGCCAGCTGCTCGCCCTCGAGGTGGAGCGGATGCGGGCATCCGGGATCGCCGTGGGCGAAGACGACTACCGGGGGCTTTACGTCTCGGACGCGGAAGCCGATCGGCTGGTGCAGGAAGCCGAGCTGGACGCCGCCAACGAAGGCACGGCGAGCGCGGAGCGTCGCATGGAGGATGTGCGCAACCAGCTCGCGGCGCTCGCGCGGGAATCGGACGGCGCGCTCGCCACGTTGGTGAAGATCGGCGGGCTCTCTGACTTCGAAACAGGATGCCTGTTGCTCTGCCTCTCTTCGGAAACGGACCTCGGGACCGAGCGGCTTGTGGCGTACACCCAGGACGACGTCTCCAAACGACGTCCGCGGGTGGACCTCGCATTGCGGGTGCTCGAAGCAGCGGAGCAGCGAGACGACCGGCGTTCGACCTTCCACGCTGACTCGCCACTGCGCCGCATGAGGTTTATCGCGCTGCACGACGAGCAGGGCCAGCCGCACACGCCCCTACTCGCGCGCTACGTCGTGCTGGACGCGCGAATCGCTGCCTACCTGATGGGGGAGCGGGGCATCGATGAAGCGCTCCTCGGGCTGGTAGAGCGCACAAGAGCGCCGCACAGCACCGCGCTACCGGAGCCATTGGCGGGCCAGGTGGCCGGGCTCGCGGCGCTACCCGCTACCTCCTTAAAGCCAGCGGTGGCGGCGGTCAGCGGGTTGGACCGGACGCGCATCCTCGCGGTGACGCACGAAGTGGCAGCGGCGGCGGGGCTCGGGGTGCTTCGCGCCCCAGTTGTCTCCCTAGCGGCGGAGCTCGGGCTGGAGGCGGGGTTCCAGCGAGCGGTGCGGGAAGCGGCGCTCCAGGAGAGCGCGCTGATCCTCGAGGGCGTTGACCAACTCAAACTTGAGGATGCGGAGAAGCTGCGGGTGATGGCCGCGGAGATGTGCGCACC
>JBDSEP010000344.1:0-4579 GCA_039919985.1 Tepidiformaceae bacterium
GGAGAGCAGGTAATCGCTGGCCGCGCCGTACTTCGCGCGCAACAGCTTCATGAACTCGGCCATCTTCTCCGGCGGCGTTGCGAGCCGCGCACGAATCTCGGCGTCTGTCCCTTCGAGCACCCGCCCGGTGGCGTGCAGGTAGTCGATCAGGGCGTCGATGCTGTTGTTGCTCAGACCGTACTCCGCGGCAATGTCCGCCTCGCCCACACCGACAACGTCCATGACCAGTGCGAGCAGCACCCCGGTGCGGTCCTTGCCGGCCGTGCAATGCACGAGCACCGGGTAGGAGGGCGCCTCGGCAAACAGGCGAAAGGCCTTAGCGAAGCGCTCGCCCGCCATCCCTAAATAGTGAAGGTAACGCCCGCCCGAGATGCCCGTGCCGTACAGCCCGTTCAGCTCGGCGATGACGTCCAGTTGGGCGGTAGACTCGGCGAAAATGGAGATCGGCACGACGCGGTCGGCGAGGCCGTGCGCCTGGGAGACGCCCGTCATCTCGTCCGGGTGGCGTAGGTCGATCACCGTCTGCACGCCGGCCGAATCGCGCAGCCAGGCGGCGTCGGCCGGGGTCATGCGCTCGAGCGCGCCGGAACGGTAGACGGCATGCGCCTTGAAGTGCCCGCCGCCTCTCACGGGGTAGGCGGCGATGGAGCGAAAGTTGTGGATGCCTTCGGGTTCGAAGCTGGGATTGGTCATAGTGGGGATAGTTTGGCAGGCGTGGGCTAAGAGAGCATGAACGGCCGTTGGCATGCACGGTCCGGGGTACACGAAGTGCGCCCCACCCGGGACGCCCTTCGCACCAACATAGCCGCTGCTAGCGATTTACGGCCGTACGCCGCTCAACTTCGCCAGCTTCACGGTGTTGAAGAGCGCCAGGCTGGCGTACCACTTCACGCGGATGCGGCTGGCGTCTTTCGTCTCCAGGCTGCCAACACGTTCCACCGTAAGGCCGCCGGGTGCCGTCAGGCCGCTGAGTGCGCCGTCGCCGAACTGCATCGCGAAGACCGCGCTGCAGTCCGAGCTGGTGCCCTGCGTCTGGGTGTCGCTGATGTAGTCGTTGATGCCGATCGGGATGCCGTCGTAGAACTGGAGCATCTGGCCGAACTCGTCGCGGTCCGCTTCAAGGAAGGAGCCAGAGGCGCGGGCGAGGACGTTCAGGCTGCGGCGGGTGCGGCGGCTCATGAGCAGAAGGTTGGGCTTGCCGCCTTTTACGGCGTCCACCAGTTCATCCAGCTTGGCGAGCGAGAGGGTGGCGCCGTTGGCGCCCATGCTCACCGCCTGCGTGCCGGTGGCCAGGCGGTCGATGCCATCGAAGCTCTTGGCGTTCGTGCTGATGTTGCCGTTCACGAAGGTGTTATCGAAGAGTCCCTGCACGGCCTTCGATTTGAGCTGGACCACCGCGGCTTCGAGGTCCTGGACGTTCGAGCGCGTGGTCTTGAGGAAGTTATCGATGTCTGCGTCGCCGCCCATCACGCGGAGGTTAGCGGTCACCTGGCTGAAGGTTGGCGTGTCCTCGGTCCAGGTGTCGCCGACATCATAGAAGGCGGCGGTGGGGCTGGCGTTTTCGCGGTTGTAGGTAAGGCCGTTGCCAACAATTTCGATGAAGGGCAGACGTTGGAGGACAGGGCTTTCGGCGATAATGGTTTCGATCACGCCGGAAAGCAGGGTGTCATTACTGAGCTTGGACGCCTCAACGAGCGTCAGGGGCATAGGGGTGACCTCCAGGTGGGTTGGAGACACCATGCGAACAGGCGTTCGTAGCGCGAAGGGGAGGGTGGCGCCCGGGGGGCGAGCTTAGTCGGCGAGCGCCCTCACCAATCGGGTCCAGTCACGGTCCTGGTTGCCGCGACGCCGACCGGGAGATTCGCCCCATCATTACGCGCCCGCGGCGTCGCGGAACTGCTTCGCTGCGGTGGCCAGCTGGGCCACCAGGTCCCAGGTTGGGTTCGGGGGCTTCAGGCCCCAATCGAAGAGGTACATGAGGATCTGGTTGATCACGCTGTCGTACTCGATCAGCGTACCCGTGAACTGGTTGATCTCGCCGTCATCGGCAAGCGCCTTGAGGGACTTGTAGCCGGGCGCATCTACGCCGCCGAGCTTCTCCTTAAACGTGCCGAGATACTGGCTGAGCATCGGCTTGTTAGCGTATTCACACTTGATTTTGATCATGCTCTTCTGTGAAGCGGAGAGTCCCGGGTCGCCGGCGGACACTGCGAGGATGTCGAGAAGCCCCTTGTTCCGCGTCTTGGCGAGCGTCTTGATCTCCAGCACCCCCTCTGGGGTGACCTCTTTGCCCTTGCTGAAGACGAGGAAAAGCGGCGCATTGTCGAACGTTTCGCCTGTGGTGACGTGCGTCAGTTCGTGCATGAGGGATCCGAGCCGTTCCGTGGATCCCCCGGCCTGCACGAGCGCGTGGTTCACCACGTACTTCTTGTCCGTCTCACCGACCTTGGCGGTGCGCGCCCCTGGCTTGTCTTCCTTAAGATGGACTTCGCCGATGTGGGCGAGATTTTCGAGGATCACGTCTTTCACGATCTGCGGCGTGAGCGGCCCTGCGGCGATATCTCGCAGCCGCTGAATCTCGTCATCCATAACCTGCTTGAGGGCCGCCTGGTCGAGCAGATCGTGGCTGTTGAGCATCGTGCGGATGACGCGCTCTACCTGGTCGAAGGCGGCGCCCATCACGATTCCGCTGTTCGCGAAGGCGACCGAATCATCGATCAGCTTGAGCAGGGCCTTCATCTTGGCGCCGTAGGCTTGGCCGTTGGCGGCGATTATGCCCTGGAAGAGCTTCGTCTCAGCGGCGGCCTGGACCTTCAACTTTTTCACTGCGGTCTTGCGGACCTTGGAGCGGAAGAAGAGCCCGAGGTAGGTGTTGCACTCCGTCACGACATTCTGGAGGGCGGCCACGCAGCCCGCCCACTGATCTTTGGGCGTGGACTGAAAGGCGGCGAGAGCGGCTTCGACGGGAAGAATTTTGACGCGCTTCGCCTCATCCTCTTCCGCCGCCGTTGAGGATTCCTTGAACTGCTTCGAGGACCAGAGCCTCTGGATTCCCGCAGTGGAGGGCGAGGCAAACTGTCCGCGCCTGATGGCTTCAGAGGTGGCCCTGTTTCCGAAGGTGCGCTGAACTTCGAGCACTCTCTGCGAAATGTCGTGAGGCGCGCCGACGACGTGCGGGGGAGCCGCGCGGCCGGCGTTCGTGCGAGAAGTGCGCGGCTCTGCTGAGGGCCGTCTGCCGCGCTGATGCTTCAGAATCTTCGCCATGGCCGGGTACCTTCGTCGCCTCAACCGCAGGCACGCTGCCTTCGCGACTGCGAGAAGAATAGCAGCGCCCCCGAGCGCCGACAATGACGTGTACGCGACCGTCACACGCGGCCTCGCCGCGGCCGGAGCTAGCCCAGGACTTCGCGGACCATGCCCCCGGCCACCGTCTGGTGGGTTGCGGCGTCGATCAGGATGAAGCTGCCGGTGTCCCGGCTGGTGGCGTAGGAGTCCGCGAATATCGGCTCCAACGTCTTGATCGTAACTCGCCCAATCTCGTTCAACGGGAACGATTCCGGGCCTGGGATGCGCGCGTAGTTCTCCACGTCCAAGCGGTCGTCGAGCGACTCGACGATGCACTTCACGCGCCGGGTGGTGTGCTTTATCCAGAACTGCTGGCGGGAGCGCAGCGGCTGCCCGTCGCTCATCCAACAAAGGTCAGCGGTGAAGCGCGTGGCGGGCGGCGCACTGTGCGCGGCAGCGACGATCATGTGACCGCGACTGACATCGATGTTGTCTGCGAGGCGGATGGCGACCGCGCTTCCGCTGCCCGCGCTTGTGAGCGACTCCTGGAAGCGGTCGATTGCCGTCACGCGCGTGCTCACGCCGATCGGCAGGACGGTCACTTCGTCGCCGACGCGCACCTCTCCGGCGGCTACCGTGCCCGCATAGGCGCGATAGTCGTGGAAGTTGGCGCTCTGCGGGCGAAGGACGTACTGCACCGGGAAGCGCAGGGCGGCGTGGCGTGCGGGGTCTGGCACCTCCACGCCTTCGAGGAACTGGAGAAGCGTTTGGCCGCCGTACCAGGGCATGTTCGTTGAGCGGTCAACCACGTTATCGCCGGGCGCGGCGGCCACCGGGATGATGGTGACCACCGGCACCCCAAAGTGCTCCGTGACCGCCCGAAAGTCGGTTTCGATCTCTCCCAGGCGCTCTTCGGACCAGCCGACGAGATCCATCTTGTTGACGCAGAGGACGAGGTGCTGGATGCCGAGTAGCGAACAGATCGCGCTATGGCGGCGGGTCTGGGAGATCACTCCTTTCCGGGCATCTACGAGGATGAGCGCGATATCCGCGGTCGACGCGCCCGTGACCATGTTGCGCGTGTACTGCACGTGGCCGGGCGAATCGGCGATGATGAACTTGCGGCGCGGCGTGGCGAAGTAGCGGTAGGCCACATCGATCGTGATGCCCTGCTCGCGTTCCGCGCGCAGGCCATCGGTGAGGAGCGCGAGATTGACCTCTTCGTGGCCCTGCGCCTCGCTCGCCCGCTGGAGGCTGGCCATCGTGTCTTCGAACACCTGCTTCGTGTCGTAAA
>JBDSEP010000359.1:0-4347 GCA_039919985.1 Tepidiformaceae bacterium
TGCCTGCCTTCACCTTGAAGTCGATCGCCTTGGCGCCCGGCTTGATGAGCGTGATGCCTCCCGACTCCTCCATCTTGGTACCGGCAAACTTGTGGTCCTCTTCGTAGACCCCGTCCTTCAGCGTGAGCTTGTGCGGTTCGGCGGAGGAGAGTTCGTGGAACACTTCGTGTCCCACATCCTCGGTCTTGCCGATAGCGTTGAATACCGGGAAGAGCCCGAACCAGTTGCTGGCGATGATGAAGAGGAAGAACGTGGCGATCGCCATGAAGAACTTCGGGGCGTTCTTGGCACCTGCGATGTCCTCCACCTGGCCGTAGAGGAAGGCGATGACCGCTTCGACGAAGTTCTGCAGGCCGGAGGGGATGAGCTTGCTGGATCGCGTGGCCAGCAGGGAAATGCCGATCAGGAAGGCCATGACTATCCACGCCGTTATCAACGTGTTGGTCACGTGGAGCGGGCCGATGGTGAAGATCGTCTCTGCGGGAACCACGATCTCCGGCTGTGGGCCCTGGGCAACCAGCAACCCGATGGCGAGCCAGACGAGCACCACGACGATCGCGCCAACAATGTAGACCGGCTTCACTCAGCGCTTCTCCGTTGGCTCAGTCTTCGGCGGCGAAAGCAACGGCTGCAACATGCGAATACCGCCGACAAAAGCGACCGCCAGACCGAGAAAGATTCCGACCAGTGTAAATACAGGTTCCAGGCCCGTTCGTCCATCCACCCAGTGGCCAATGAACACCCCGAGGACGATACAGGTGGCGAAAAACCACCCGGCGCCGAGCAGATGGATAGTCGGAGCTACCCACGTGCCCAAGCTACCCTCCGCGAGCGCCCGGACTCCAAACCCGAGGAATAATAGGCCGATTGTGAAGCAATGCGCAAGCGAAACATGACTGAAATGTCCCTATCGCTTGCGGCTGTCGAAGTCGTCTAAATCAAGCCCTTCGATGAAGTCCTTGAACGCGCCGAGCCGCTCCAGTTCCGCCGGATCGAGCTTGCGTCGCTGCCCATCGGGGCCGATTGATTCCGCAGGCTGACCGTCCTCGTCGAGCACCACGCCGGCGCGATCGAGCACCGAATCCTCGGCGTAGATCGGCGCTTCCACGCGCACCGCCAGGGCGATCGCATCGGAAGGGCGCGAGTCAACCTCCATCGTCTCGCCCTTCACATCGAGGACGATGCGCGCGAAGAAGGTGTCGTTCGAAAGATCGCTGACGACGATGTAGGCCACGCGCCCGCCGAGCTGTTCGATCATGTTGCGGAGCAGGTCATGCGTGAGGGGGCGGGCGACGGCCACATCCTGGAGCCGCACGGCGATGGCGTCCGCCTCTGCCGGGCCGATCCAGATGGGCAGGTAGCGGTCCGATTCTTTTTCGCGGAGGATGACAACCCGCTGGTAGTTCATCAGGCTCAAGCGAATGCTCTCGATGCTGAGTTCCTTCAACGGTCCACACCTTCGAGCGCACTAGGCTCGCCGTTCGATGATAGTTCTGGCCCGATCAGGGGGTCAATGAAGCTCCTCCGCTCCCACCGCGGTCCGCGCTCAGGAATCGAGGCTGGCGAACGTTGCTGAGTGCCGCAAATCCAATCAACAGCGCCACGAGAGCCATCACCACTGTGACTCCGATAAGGTCGCTGAGCAGCCCCGCAACGAGCACTGGCGCAGAAGATGCGATAGCCGCCATTGCCGCCTGGGTGGCCCCCACCCGGCCCTGCAGATAGAGCGGGATGCGGTCGTTGATCACGGTCTGCCCGGCCACCGAGACGACGGCGAAGGCGAAGCCGAGCGGCAGCATGATCGCCATGGCTAGAACGCCGCCCCCTTCGAAGTTCCCGATGCTCACGTCGCCAAGCCACGAAAAGAGCTGGTAGCCGCTCAGGAACTCTGACTCCTGGTTCACAAACGCCAAGAGCGCGAGCAGCACAACGAACGCCAGGAACCCGAAGGTGCTCAGCAGCGAGTGGGGCAGCCGATGGGCCAGGAAGCCCGCAATTCGCAGCCCTGCAACCACGCCAAGGGCAGCTGGCATCAGCACCACCGCGCCAACATCCACGGGCAGCCCGAGGACGTCCTCGATGAATTTCGGAATCAGGCCGCTGAGAATGATCAACGCCGTGGAGATCAGGGTCAGTTCGACAGCGGCGTGCATGACTGCGGGGTCTCCGCGAAGCGCTCGCCATCCGGTGAGCCACCAACGCCCGGGCTCGCCTCCACCCACGTCGCGGCGCGCCTCCGTACGGGTACTGCCGATGAGGATGGCCTGGCCGGCGGCAATCAGGAACAGCACCGCGCACACTCCGAACAGCACCTCAGCGTTGCCAACGAGTCGCAGGACGACTGGCGTCAGCACTCCCAGCCCCAGCAGCTGAGCCCCGCCACCCACGGCGTGGCTGATGGCGTTCGCTCGCGTGAGTTCCGCCCGCCCCACGATGGCCGGCAGGATCGCCCCTTCGGCGGATGTCGCGAACTGCGTCGCCGTTGCTAATGCAACCGCTACCACGTAGTACGAGAGCACGTTGCCCGAGCCCGTGATGAAGAGCACGCAGACTATAGCCCGAAGCAGGTCGCCAATCACCACGAGCAGGCGCTTGGGCAGCGCATCGGCGGCCGTCCCTGCGACAATCCCGGCCACGGTCGAGGGCACCACAAGTGCCAACACCAGCAACGAGCTCAGGAACGCCTTTCCCGTCTCATCGACGATGAGCAGCACCAGTGCAAAATTCAGTGCGTTCTGCGCCACCCGCGACGTGAATCGAGTGTAGCTGAGCATCCGGAAGGGGCGCTGCTGCAAGAGCGGCAGCCGGTCCGCGCCGCCGATCACCGCGTCACTCAACGTCATCGACCACCAGCGCCTTCACACGGGATTCGAACGTGCGCCGTTCGAGCATCACTCGGCGCTTGCAGGTCAGGCACTCCATGCCGATGTCCGCACCGATGCGGTAGACACGCCACTCGAAGCCACCGCAAGGATGTTTGCGCCGCATACGGTAAACCTGGCCAGCGGCGATCTCCTCGTTCACAGCCGTCTCACGCCGGCGCTGGCGCCGACGCCAATTCATCGCGCAACTGGCGTGCGGCCTGGCCTGCGGCCTCCGCGAAATCGGCGCCGTCGCTCGCATACATGATGGAGCGCGAGGCGTTGACCACCATCAGACCCGGCCGATAACCAACCACGGCCACCACCTCCTCCGACTTTCCGCCCTGGGCGCCCACCCCGGGAATCAGCAGTGAGGCGTCCGGCACCAGGCTGCGGACGCGCGCCAGTTCCGCCGGGGCGGTGGCGCCGACCACAAGCCCCACATTTGGCGACCATCCCGTCGCGACGAGCGCCATCTCCTCGAAGAGTTGGCGGCCATTCTCCAGGCGCAGTTCCTGGAACTCGCGCGAGGAGGGGTTCGAAGTACGGCAGAGGACGTACACACCTCGCCCCTCATAGGCGAGGAACGGGGCAACAGCATCGAGGCCCTGGTAGCCGTTCACGGTCACAGCGTCGAAACCCCAGCATTCGAACATCGCACGGGCGTACGCCTCCGCAGTGTTCCCCATGTCGCCGCGCTTCACATCACCTATGACCGGGATGCCGTGCGGTATGGCGGAGAGCGTCGCTTCGAGCGCCCGCAGGCCCTCCACGCCGTACTGCTCGTAGAAGGCGATGTTGGGCTTGAAGCAGGCGGCGTACGGAGCCGTAGCGGCGATGATCGCCCTGGTGAAATCGGCGAGATCTTCCACCCGGTGCCGCTTGAAATCCGGGTCCAAACCCACGCAGACGAGGGAATTTACCTGGCGGCTGCGTGCCGCGAGACGTTCGAAGTAGCTGGTCACGTGGTTGCCTCCATGAGCGTGGGGGCGAAGCCAAGTTTCGCCATGTTCGAACGGAACTTTGCCTGGTCGCCGGTGACGATCAGGTTCAGGTCGCCTGCCTGGTCGGCGGGCGCCTGACGGTCGAGCTCGTGCAACACCTGTACCGCCCGCCGCGCCACCGCTTCGCTCGTGTCAACGATGTCAATCTGGGGAAACTCGGCGCGAATGTCGTCCGCCAGGAAATGGTAGTGGGTGCACCCAAGCACCACCGTGTCTGCGCCCGCAATGACTTCCCCGTCCAACGCCCCGCGGACGGCTAGCCGCGAGCGCTCCGTGCCGTGCTTCCCCTCTTCCACGATTTCGGCGAGACCATCGCCGGAAACGCTGGAGATTCTCGCGCGCCCGCCAAAATCCGCGACGACCCGCGCATAGAGTTCGCCATCAAGGGTGCCGGGAGTGGCGAGAATGACGACGCGACCACCCGGCGAACGGAGCGCCGCCGGTTTGACTCCGGGTACCATCCCCACGAACGGGATCTCAAA
>JBDSEP010000001.1:0-7324 GCA_039919985.1 Tepidiformaceae bacterium
ATCCCATCCGCCTCCAGGCTTCCCGCAATCACGCTGGCAGCGATCTCGCCATCTCCCACCCAGACCACTTCGAATGGCCTAGCTTGGGGCTCGGGATCGGTTGGCTGATCTGGCTTCGACACGTCACCTTATTTTGGCCCTCCCGCCTCGGCGAGGCGAGCGCTACCGTTCGACCATGACTCCAACTCCCGACCCCAGGCTTGATGTGGCCGCGTATCTCGAGCGCATCGGCTACCAGGGCCTTGCGGAAGTCTCGCTCGACGCGCTGCGCGCGATGCACCGGGCCCACTTCTACTCGGTCCCATTCGAAAATCTCGATATCCACACTGGCGTTCGCATCGCGGTGGACGGCCCGGTCAACTTCGCGAAGATCGTCACCCACAGGCGCGGTGGCTTCTGCCTGGAGCTGAGTGGTCTCTTCGCACGCGTACTGCGGCAGATTGGATTCCGGGTGGACGTTCTCGGCGCTCGCGTCATGACGGAAGGCCGAATGAGCGTCCCCCTCAGTCACATGACGCTGCTCGTCCACCTCGAAGAGCCGTGGCTGGTGGACGTCGGATTCGGGGGGCGCGTCGCGGGCCCACTTCGATTGCTCGACCGCGAGCCCCAGCTTATCGAAGGCCGCAAGCACGTTCTCGATCACGATGGCAACCAATGGATCCTCAGCCACTGGGATCTGGACGGCACACTGTCCAACTATGTCTTCACGCTGCAACCGCGAGCCTTCCGTGAGTTCGACACGGTCTGCCACTGGCTCCAAACCTCGCCCGATTCGCGCTTCACGCAGGCCAGGATGGTCTCCCTCGCCCGCCCCGCCGGTCGCACCACCTTCGCCGCCGGCACGCTGATTGAAACGCTCGGAACCGAACGCGAAGAGCACCCCTTGGCCACTTCGGCAGACGAAGAGGACGCCTTGCGGCAGAGCTTCGGGATCATACTCGGCCGAACCGATTGAGTCGGCGGGGCAAGTGCCCCACCACTCCTACATCCGGAACAGGCCCCACTTCGCATCTGGTATGGGTGCGTTCATCGCTGCCGCGATACCCAACGCGAGCACCCGCCGCGTGTCCATCGGGTCGATCACCCCGTCATCCCAGAGCCTCGCACTACTGAAGTAAGGCGAGCCCTCCTCCTCGTAGCGCGCAATGGTCGGCGCCCGGAATCGCTCCTGCTCCTCAGTCGAAAGCTCCTCCCCGCGGTCCATGCGCACTTGCAGCAGCACGTTCGCGGCCTGCTCGCCGCCCATCACGCTGATGCGCGCGTTCGGCCACATCCACAGCTGGCGCGGGCTGTAGGCGCGGCCGCACATCGCGTAGTTGCCCGCCCCAAAGCTTCCACCAATGACCACCGTGAACTTCGGCACGTTCGCCGTCGCCACTGCCGTCACCATCTTCGCGCCGTCTCGCGCGATCCCGGAATGTTCGTACTGCTTGCCAACCATGAATCCAGTGATGTTCTGCAGAAACACCAACGGTACCTTGCGCTGCCCGCAGAGTTCGATGAAGTGCGCGCCCTTGAGGGCCGACTCGCCAAAGAGGATGCCGTTGTTGGCCACGATGCCCACCGGGAATCCCGCCAGCCGGGCGAACCCACAGACGAGCGTCGTACCGTAGCGCGCCTTGAATTCGTGGAACCGCGAGCCATCCACCAGCCGCCCGATAACTTCGCGCACATCGTATGAATGCTTGGAATCCGGCGGCACGATCCCGTAAAGGTCCTCCACGGGGTGTACAGGCTCTTCCGTCGGTAGCACCTCCCACGGGAGGCTCTTTGTAAGCGGGATCGATTCCAGGATGCCGCGCACGATGCGCAGGGCATGCCCGTCATCCTCCGCCAGGTGGTCCGCAACGCCGCTCACACGCGTGTGGACATCCGCCCCACCGAGCTCCTCGGCCGTCGTCACTTCTCCCGTGGCCGCCCGTACCAGCGGCGGCCCGCCAAGAAAGATGGTCCCCGTGCCGCGCACAATCACCGTCTCGTCGCTCATCGCCGGGACATACGCCCCGCCCGCGGTGCACGATCCCATCACCGCCGCCACCTGGAATATCCCGTTCGCGCTCATCTGCGCCTGGTTGTAAAAAATCCGGCCAAAGTGTGTCCGGTCCGGAAACACGTCGTGCTGAAGTGGAAGAAAAGCGCCGCCGGAATCGACCAGGTAGATGCACGGCAGGTGGTTCTGCTCCGCCACCTCCTGCGCCCGCAGATGTTTTTTCACGGTCAGCGGGTAGTACGTTCCCCCCTTCACCGTCGCGTCGTTGGCGACGACCACGCATTCGTGGCCCGCGACACCGCCAATCCCGGTCACGATGCCCGCGCTCGGGACGTCATCCTCGTAGACGCCGTCCGCCGCCAGCGGGCTGAACTCCAAAAACGTGGTCGCCGGGTCGATGAGCCGCTGGATGCGTTCCCTCGCCAGCAGTTTGCCGCGCTCGTGGTGCCGCGCGACGTACTCATCGCCCCCACCGAGGGCCACGCGTTCCAGCCGCGCTCGAAGATCTTTCATCAGCGCGTAGTTCGCCTCGCGATTCGCCTTGAACTGCGGATCACGCAGGTCGACGCGCGTCGGCAGATCCGGGGTATCGTGCCAGTCCATCCGGCGGTAGCGTACAGGTCATGCAGCCACGCGGGGAAGCGAGAGCACACGCCTGCCATCCTACGGTCGCCACTCCTACCTCTCCCCTGAGCCGCGCTCGAAGCGCGCTACCCGAGTATCTGCTCGTCCTCCTCGCCTCAGCTTCCGCCGTCGCCCTGCTCGTCCTGAGAACCGACCTGAAGACGATGGGCACCGTAGCGTTCGCCGACCCCGGTTGGGACCGCCATTTGTACATCGAGATGGCCCGCCGTGGGCTCTTCGATTTCCGCCTCGCGCCCTACTGTTGGCGGATCCTCGAACCCGCTCTCGCTGCCGCGCTGCCCTTCTCCCTCCAGGCCAGCTTCCTCACCGTCACCATGGCCGCGCTCGTGTCCCTCGGAGCCGCCATTTACGCGCTCGCCCGAACTGCTGGATCCTCGCGCTGGCACGCCGCCGTTTGTTCGCTCCTATTTTTCTCGCTTGGCTGGGGCCCGAAGTTCGTGGTCAGCGACTTCTGGGTCCCGGACGCGCTCGCCACTCTGTTCACAGTCATCGCCATCATCTTCGCCCTGCGAAACCGGCCAATAGAAATGGCAGCGACCCTTGCACTCGGTGTTCTCGCCAAGGAGAGTGTGCTCTTCGCAGCGCCCCTCCTCTACACACTTCACGCTCGAATGCTGTTCGATTGGCGGCAGTTGCGCACCTCGCTGCTTGTCCTGCTCCCCGCCGTCGTCATCCTGGTGGCGCTCCGATTGCTGGTCCCCGCCGCGAATGGCGACGTCGCCTACACCGCCAGCCTACCGCCCGTCATTTCCCGCTTTCCCGAGCTCTTCCCACCCTACAGCTACGCGGACCGCTTCACGGAGATCGCCCGCGAATCCCGCTGGGCACACCGTTCCTGGAGCGACTTCGACGCCTTCGTCACGGACCCGTTCGGCATTCCATTTCTTGCGCTTGCTACCCTCGGTGTCTTCCGTGCTCCGCGCCTCGCCGCTCGCCTTGCGCCCTTCATCCTCCTGGTCTACTCCCAGCTGCTCTTCGCCACCGACACGCAGCGACTGCTCGTCCTCGCCTTCCCGGCGCTCGCCCTGCTCGCGCTCCCGGCCCTCGACGCCATCGCCCTCCGCTTTCGCGTGCCACCAGCAGCCTTTCTCCCGCTCGCACTCGCCCTCTTCTTACTCATGCTCATCCCGCGAAACGACTTCGGCTCCCCCCTTCTCCTCCAGTCCGCACTCGCGGCCCTGTGGCTCGCCGCCGTCACAACCTCCAGCCTCTGGCGTCCCGCGCTGCGTCACTTCATCCGCGACGAGAGCGCAAATCTGGTTACGGACGTGCCCCCGAGCTCACGGCGCGACGACCTGTGGCTCGGCCGCCTCGGAATGCGCCGGCCCCCCACCGCGTCGCCGGAAGTACAGCCAGAGCCCGAGGCTCAACATCGAGTAGAAGACGAATATCCCAAGGATTGAGAGCGTCGAGGCCTGCCGCAGTGCGTCGAACGATTGCCGGTCGCGATTCAACAGGACGTGCCAAGCGAGGAACGCCGCAATCAGCGCAATCGCCACCCACACCGGTTTTCGCCAGGCGAACAGCTTTCCGCCGTCCGTAACCGCCAGCGGCACCATGTTGAAGGCCACTCCCTCTATCCCCCCAATGAAAACGATCACCGCGACGCCAATTGCCAGCTGGCCCAGGAACGAGCTTGCCGCCGCGTCGTTCGCGCGGATCGGCTCCGCCAAAACAAGCGCCGCCACGCTGAGCAGAAGTGCGGCAACCACCGGGTAGACCGTGATCGAGCCCTGTTTATGGCCTTCTACCTGGGCTGTCCCGGTGATTGCCGTGGAAGCTACGAAGCCGTAGACCACGCCCGGCTGTAGATGCATCAGCCGCGAGACCATCACCGATGCGATAGCCACGGCGATCGATGCCGGGTACGGGCGCACCGAGGCGGCAACTCCGTTCCGCCGACGTGTAACCGCTGCCTCCAGCCCTGAACAGGCGTACGTCGTAATGCCCACGCCGAGTACTGCGCTAAGGAACAGCAGGAGGCTCTCCCGGTTCGCTCCGAATCCCGGGTTGAGGAACTCGTAGATGATTCCGGTCGCCCCGAGTACCACGAGGGCAGTGGTCGCAGGGCCCCTGCCACTCATCGTCCCACCAACTCGGCCAGCCCACTTCCGTAGCGGGCGACCAATGCGAATGGTCTTCGCATCTATCTCCGCTCGGTTGTCTTGCAATACCTGGTTCATCAGGACCGAACTGAACAGCACCCAGAGTGTGATTCCGGCGAGAGCCATGTTGGTCGCGATCGTCCCACCTTCTGTCGAAATCTCGTCGATCCGCGGAGCAGAGAAGAGCGCCACCGGGACGTTGCTATAGTCTCCAACCCGGCTTGGTGGCGACGGCACCACCGAAGCCGATGTCACGGTCGCCACCGTGGCAGCCACCTTGGCCGTTGCCGCCGGAGAGGCGGTGGCCGTTGGCGATGGGGTCGCGCTTGGAGTCAGGATCGTCGGTGTCGCAAGCGCCGTCGGGACAGC
Organism: Tepidiformaceae bacterium; assembly: GCA_039919985.1. Classification (GTDB taxonomy): domain Bacteria; phylum Chloroflexota; class Dehalococcoidia; order Tepidiformales; family Tepidiformaceae; genus PNKC01. Next base: position 5,110 of record JBDSEP010000001.1, read on the forward strand.
GGTTGCTTCCACGGCAGCAGCGATCGGCGGGGTGGCTGGGGGGACTGCGCTCGCCCCTGGCTTCGGAGCCTCCGTCGGCTGTGGTGCGGCCGTCGGTGCGATAGTTGGAGCGGCCGTGGGCGCGATCGTGGAGGCGACGGTGGCTGCTGCCGCCTGGGCGTTCACCCGCGCCAGCGGGATCCGCAGGTTCGAAACGATGATCGAGAAGCTCCACGAAATCTCGTAGGTTCCGGGCGTCGCGTAGGTGTGCCTGTGCGTCTGGACAGGCCAGTTTATCGTGCCGTCGCCGCAATCCCTAGCGCCAAATGGCGTCGTTCCCGAGCCATCGCCCCAATTTATGGAGGCCGTCGAACCGGCCGGGGTCACGGCGTCTAAAACCCACGTGGCGGAGACCGTTAACGGTGCCAGGCCCGAGACCTGGAAGTCCCCTGACTGCGGCGGTTCGAAGACGAACAGCGCCTCGGGCTCACCGAGCTCGCCTCCACACGCGGCCCGCGCCGATTGCGGCGCGCTCCCGAGCAGCGCCAACCCCACGAATGCCGCCAGCGCGACCGCGGCCACAGAAATCGCCAAAACTGAGCGACCGTACATTTCGGCTCCGAAGCGCTGCCCGCGACTGTCGGCGCAACACTATCTGAACGCCGCTCCACTGTCATTACGCATCGTATTTGCCTACTTCGCCAGCGCCCCAACCAGCGCAATCGAGGCGCTCGTGAACAACACCCCCACGACAACTGTCCGGAACTGCGCCGCGCCCAGCCGGTAGAACATCCGGTGCCCCAATAGCCATCCCAGCGCCACCAGCGGCGTCGATGCTGCCGCCGCTCCCAGTTCGTACGAACCGATCCGGTCCCCCAGCACGAAAAGGACGCTCGCAATCGCCCCACTCGCGAGGAAGAAGGCGTTGAGCGTCGCCCGAAACTGGCCGGGCGTCATCCCACGATTCTGCAAGTAGAGCACCAACGGTGGCCCGGACATCGAAGTCGAAGTGTTCAGCACCCCGCTCAAGAGTCCGGCCGCGAGATCCATCCCGCGATTCTGCGCGCGCAGCTCAATCCCTCGCCAGATCAGCGTTGTCGCCACCAGTACCAGCACTGCAATGCCAATCTGGAGGGCCTTCGGGTCCACCACAATCAGCACGAAAAGCCCGCCGACCATCCCCACCGCCGCGCTACCCAGGAGGCGCAAGCCCAGCCGCCAGTCCACCGCCTCGTGCATGCTCGTCAGCGTCAGCGAACTCGACATCATCCCCATCAGGTTGGCCATAACCACCGCCTCCTTTGGCCCAACCACGAGCGCAAGCGGTGGCACAAGCAGAAGCGAAAACCCGAACCCGCTCAGCGCCTGCGCGAACGAGGCAACCCCAGCCAGCGCCACGACCGTGGCCAGCTCAACCCAACCCATTGGTGTGCTTCTACGGGGAGCGCCGGTACGCGCAAACGCGCGAGGGCGCACTACCCCACCCCAACCCCAGCCCACGCCGCAAACCCTGTACCCTATCCCCATGGAAGTTGCCAACGAACTCATGGTCCGGGGCACCGTTGTCGGGGTGTTTCAGGAAAACTGCTGGATCGTCGGCAGCCGCCGTACCGGCGAGGCGATCTGCATCGATCCCGGGGACCAGCCTGATGAAGTCCTTGCCCTCTCCCGCGATATGGGCGTCACCATCAAGTACATCGCCAACTCGCACGCCCATATCGACCATATCCTCGGCGTGCAGGGAGTCCAGGCCGCCACCGGCGCAAAGTTCCTCCTCCACGAAAGCGACCTCGACCTACTCCGCAACGGCTGGAAAGGCGCCGCCGCCCGCTTCGGTCTCGATATCAAGCAAGGCCCCCCAGACCCCGACCAGTTCGTGACGGACGGAGACGTGATCGAGGTCGCCGGGCTCCAACTCAAGGCGATAACCACCCCCGGCCACACCCCAGGCAGCGTTAGCTACTACACCGAAGGCCTGCTCTTTAGCGGCGACACCCTCTTCCGCGGCTCCATCGGCCGGACCGATCTGCCCGGCGGAAACCTGGACCAGGAGATGGCCAGCATCTGCCAGCGACTCCTTGTCCTGCCCGATGACACGGCAGTGCTCCCCGGCCACATGGAGGAGACCACCGTCGCCTTCGAGAAAGCTCACAACCCGTTCGTCCTCGAATGGCTGCGCCGGCCGAGCGATGCGCCTGCCTGGCAGGGGCTCGCCTGATGGCCGAAATGTCACAGC
>JBDSEP010000040.1:0-2989 GCA_039919985.1 Tepidiformaceae bacterium
CAGTTCGCGCAGGGCGGTCACGACTTCGGCCTCCCATGAGCCAAGGTGGCCGACGATATCCTTGAGCGACCATTCGGCAATGAAGGGGCGTTCGATGTCACGGATGCGGCAAAACTCGATGTTGCGAATGAGCTGCTTGCGCTCAAGTTCCAGTCGTCCGAGCAGGCGGCGGCGCTCGTCGGCCAGGGTGCGGGAGTCGTCTTCGGCCATTAGATGACCACCGTTTCGCGCTGTTCGCCCCAGACCTTGCGGAGTCGATGGCTGATCTCGCCGAGAGTCACCTTGTTTTCGACGCACTCCACCATGACGGGCAGGAGGTTTTCCGTGCCGTTGGCGTAGCGCTCAAGGCGTGCGAGGAGATTCTCGACCGCGGCGCTGTCGCGGTTCGCCCTGAGCTTCGCGAGCTTGTCGCGCTGCTGCTGGCCGATGCGTGGATTGGAACGCATGATCTCCGGCTTCGTCTCATCTCTACTGATGAAATCGTTGACGCCAACGATGACGCGCTCCTTCTCCTCGATCTGGCGCTGGAAGCGGTAAGCGGATTCCTGGATTTCACGCTGTTGGAAGCCCTGTTCTATCGCCGCAAGAGCGCCACCGAGACCGTCGATGGTTTTTATGTAGTCTTCTGCTTCGGCCTCGAGGCGGTTCGTGAGGTCTTCGAGGAAGTAGCTGCCCCCGAGCGGATCCGCCACATCTCCCACGCCGTTCTCGTAGGCGAGGAGCTGCTGCGTGCGGAGAGCAATCTGCACGGCCTTCTCCGTGGGCAGGGAGAGCGCCTCGTCCATCGAGTTCGTGTGGAGCGATTGCGTGCCGCCCATGACGGCAGCGAGGGCCTGCACCGCGGTCCGAACGATGTTGATTTCGGGCTGCTGAGCGGTCAGCGTCGCCCCACCGGTCTGGGTGTGGAAGCGCATCATCTGGGAGCGCGCGCTCTTGGCATCGAAGCGCTCCTTCATGATTTTCGCCCAGAGGCGGCGGGCGGCGCGGAACTTGGCCACCTCTTCGAGGAAGTTGTTGTGGCAGGCGAAGAAGAAGCTCAGGCGACCAGCAAAGTCATCGACGTCAAGGCCGGCCTTCAGCGCGGTGTTGGCATACTCGATGCCGTCCGCGAGCGTGAAGGCAATCTCCTGGGCTGCCGTGCAGCCTGCCTCGCGCATGTGGTAGCCAGAGATTGAGATAGTGTTCCACTGGGGCACGGTCTCCTTGCAGTAGGAGAAGATGTCCGTGATCAGGCGCATGCTCGGCTTTGGCGGGTAGATGTAGGTGCCGCGCGCCACGTACTCCTTGAGGATGTCGTTCTGGACGGTGCCGCCTAGCCTGTCCGGAGTCACGCCCTGCTGTTTTCCCACCGCCACGTAAAGCGCGAGGAGGATTGCGGCGGTGGAGTTGATCGTCATGGAGGTGGTCACTCTGTCCAACGGAATGCCGTTGAAGAGCGTCTGCATGTCCTCGATGGAGTCGATGGCCACGCCCACCTTGCCGACTTCGCCGGCAGCCATGGGGTCATCCGAGTCGTAACCGATCTGGGTGGGCAGATCGAAGGCGATAGAGAGCCCGGTCTGGCCCTGCGCGAGGAGGTAGCGGTAGCGTTGGTTCGATTCTTCCGCATCGCCGAAGCCTGCGTACTGGCGCATGGTCCAGAAGCGGCCGCGATACATGGTGGGCTGAATGCCGCGAGTAAAGGGGTAGTCGCCAGGGAAGCCGAGCGCCGTGGCCGGTTCGAAATCTTTCAGGTCGTCGGAGGTATAGACGGGTTCGAGTGGCATCTTGCCGGTAGTTTCGAAGACTGTGGAGCGCTCAGGGGCCTTGCTTATGGCCTTCTGATAGGGGCCCTGCAGCCATTCGCGTTTGGAGGTAATGGGCATTGCGTTATGACTCCGGGCCGTGGGAAACAGCCCGCCGCAGGAGGCCGTTAGGGTAGGCCAAAGTATAGGCCGGAAGCGCTTGATTGACCATCGGGCGGCGCAGGCGGGCGGCACTGCACAGGCGGAGGGAAGGAACGAAGTTCGAGGATGAACGAACGGGCTTCAGATTCGCGCAACTTCGCCCGATACACAGGGATGCAAGGTCTGGGTCGGGACGCTAGGCGTTTCATCCAGGTGGAGGTTCAGGACGCCCTTGGAAGCCCCATCCGATGCTTTCGGTTAACACCGGACGGCATGAGATCACCGGCCGCTGCCACGCTGGCAAGTTTCCGGTATCGTTTAAGCAGAGCGCCGCCTCGGCGGCCGCTGTTGAGGCGCTCTGCGATGGTGGTGGACCAGGATTCTCCTGAATCTCCCCGGAACCTGAAGCACGGGGAGAGAGATGACGACCGACGGACCGGAAGGCGACGATCGTATCCTGGCGCGGCTGCAAGAGTCGGCCGTCGGCGATGCTGCCGTGCGCCAATTGCGCCGCCGTTACGACCTCTTGCGCGGCGACTACGAAAACCTCCTGGATCGGCTTGGCGAACTCGAAGAAAGACTGACTGTCCAGTCGCTCTCCGCGCAGCAGGCCGGCCCCTCCTCGTCGGCGCCCTTGAGCGTCCAGCTTAGTGACGTGCTCACCGCTCCGCTCTTGAAGTTGCGAGATGATTATGTCACGGCGGCGAGCCGAATTACTTCGTTGGTGAGCGGGCTCGAAACGCTCGCGCACGGATCGTTCAAGGGCCAACGCGGAGTGCCGGAAGCCTCCCCGAACGTTGCGACGGCGAGCGGTCCTGGCGAGTCCGCGGCCGGCACGGCCACGGATGAATCGGACCAGCCAACGACTTCTTCGCCGCGTGCTCAGCGGGTGCACCTGGACGTACGTGGTCAGGGTTTCGGTGAACTGCTGGATTTCCAGGAGCGGCTTTCGACGATCGACGGTGTGGCGCGCGTTTCGATCAACGCCATCGACACTGAGCGAGCGACGCTCGTCGTGGAACTGAAGGCAGGCGCCGGTCAACACCGGGCTGTCGAAGACTGACCGCCAGTCACGCGGTAGACTCCCCTCGCGGCGAGGCCAA
>JBDSEP010000126.1:0-5255 GCA_039919985.1 Tepidiformaceae bacterium
ACCCGCGGGTGCAAAGTCCGTTGCATGGTCGGGCGTGGCTGGTACGGCCGCGCTCGCCGGGCTTGCCGCCATCATCACCGCCGCCGTAATCGTTGGCAGCACCGCGGACAGGCAGACCGTCCAGTACTCTTCGCTCCTCCAGGGGCGGGCGGCCGAACCGCTCGCCTATGACCACGCTGGGGGCCGAGTAATCGTCACCCTCACTCGGGCGTACGACCCGGGCGACGAGCTCGTACAGATCCTCCGGGCTGGAAGGGGCGAGAAAGTCATCGTCTTCGAGTGGGCAATCCGCAACGTTGGCGGAGGTCCAGTCACGCTCCCCGCAGATGTTGCAGAGCTGAAGTACTCGGACGGCGAGACGCGGCGAAAAGGAGCAACCTTCGTCGGTGTAGGCAACGGCGCTGCTCCCCGGGGAATCTCCGGCCACACCACAGCGACCGTGCGGGCAGCCTTCGTGGTCCCGGTGGATGCCACGCCGCTCGCTCTCGATTTCCAGGCCACCTTCACGGGCTTGGGCGGGATTACCTACGACTTCCGCTGAACCGAGCGGTGTTATCGGCTCCCTCAACGTCGCCGGCCAGCCTCGGAGACCAGCTTCGCCCGCCCGCGTAGCATTCCGTTAATGCCCCTCACTGCCGCGGCGCTCGCCTCCTGGTCTCTCCCGCAAAGCCTGCCAACCGGGCCGATGGCCACCGCCGCTCGGGAGCTCGCACTTCACCTCAAGGCCCGCGGTGCGCCTGCGGACGCGCCACCGGGGAGGATCGAACTCAGCGCCGGCGAAGGGGCGACAGACGGCTTCATTGTGGAGGCTGGCGCGGACATCCTGCGGCTGCATGGTTTCGGCCCGCGCGGCTGCCTCGATGCCGCTTACTGGCTGCTCGAACGGCTGGGCTACTGCTGGGTGGAGGCTGGCGAATCTGGCACGCGTTTCATCCCCGGCCACTCCCTCGCCGAGGGCCAGTACAGTGACGCTCCAGCCTTCGCCCGCAGGACGCTCATCCTCGGCAACGACGCCTTCCACGATGACTGGCGGGATTGGCTGACGTGGGCCAGCCGGAATCGTCTGAACGACCTCTTCCTCCATGACACGCCGCCCGGCCGAATCGATCGCCCACCGGGTCCGCGCCCCACAGAAGCGGAAGCGCTCGTCGCCGACGGCGCAGGCTGGATGTTCGAGCGCTGGGCCGCCGATGGCGAGGCGATTCGCACCGCTGCCAACGAAGCGGGCATGACGATCCAGTTCGGCGGCCACCACCTCCCCACACTCCTCCCCCGCGCGCTCTTCGAGGCGCATCCTGAATGGTTCCCCGTGCGCCACGGGCAGCGTGACGGCCGATACAACCTCTGCGTATCGAACGAGGCCGGGGTCGCCCATCTGCGCGAACGCGCGGGGGAGTTCTTCTCACGGTTCGCCGGGGCACGCGTCTACCACCTCTGGGCGGATGACATCCGCGGCGGGGGCTGGTGCGAATGCCCCGGCTGTGCGGCCATGACTCCCTCGGATCAGGCGCTTCACGTGACGAACGTGCTGGCAGCGGTGCTGGCAGCGCAGGACCCGCAGGCGCGAATCGCACATCTCGCCTACCACGACACGCTCCTCCCTCCGACGAGCGTCCGCCCGCGCGCGAACGTGTCGCTGCTCTTCGCCCCTCGCGAGCGCTGCTACGCCCACGCCATTAACGACCCGGCCTGCGAACGAAACGTCCCGCAATACTGGGCGCCCTTTACGGCCCTTGCCGCCCTCTTTGAAAACGATGCCCCGCGGATCGATGTCTTCGAGTACTACAGCGACGCGGTGCTCTTCAGGTGGTTGGCGCCGCCCCATCTCGCGGTGACGCCGACCGATTGCGAGGCCTACGCTGCCGCTGGCGCTGGCAATCTCCAAAACCTCATGGTCAGCCCGCGAAGGTGGCTGGGCCCGCCCTGGCACGCGTGGTGGATGGCGCGGTGCGCGTGGGACCCGGCTTCGAAGCTTGATCAGGCGCTCGCGCGTTTCTGTGCGGCGGCCTACCCGGGTTGCAGCGAAGAGATGGCCGACCTCTTCCGCGAACAGGAAGCCGCCTACTCCCCGCTGCTCGATCTCCATGACCTGGCCCCGGCCCCGAGGCGCGACGTGCTCGACTTCTCGAGCGAGCCTCGCGTAAGCATGCGCCAGAAGGTGGCGGAGCTTGCCGAGGCCTCTGCGCGCTTCGAAGCGCTCTTCGCGCGATGTGCCAGCATCGGGGCGCCCGAGGGCGAACGGCGGCAGGCCGAACTCGTGTGGCACGTTGCCGCGCATATCGCCCAGCGAATGGCAGCGTGGGAGGCATCGCTCGAGCCCGAGTACGCGACCAGCAGCATGGGACAGCGCGGAGGACACGTCGCACAGGCGCGCAGCCACCTGCAGTGGCTGGAGGCGTGGGAGTCCAGCTCCAACTCCCCGGCGTTCGCCAACCTCAGTCGTCGCATGCTCGCGTCGATGAGCTACTTCACGCGCTCGCTGGAGTGACCGCAGCCCAGGACATCTCCACTCTGGGCACAAAAAACCCGCGATGCTTGCACATCACGGGCAATTTGTGAGGGTGTAATCGCAGCGCAAGTGGAGCGGACACCCCGCGCGTTTGACACCCTCAAGGAGGATTTTAGCGGCTGCTCAGCGGTTGTCCAGTAGTTCGGGGCCAAGAAACGTTAAGATTCTGTCAGTGCGCGACTACTGGCATGCGAGCCAGATTCGGCGTTTACTTAGCCCTCATGCGCGCCCTCGTCATCGCCAACGGCGACGCCCCCTCAACCGCACTGCTGCAGGAACTCGCGGCCGCGGCGCAACTCGTGATAGCTGCCGATGGCGGACTGCGCCATGCCCTGGCCGCTGGAATCCACGTTCACGCCGTCGTCGGCGACCTCGATTCCGTGACCCCCGAGATGCGCCGACAACTCCCCGCCGAGCGCTTTCACCAGCGCTCCGATGCGGACACAACGGACCTCCAGAAGGCGATCGTGTACGCCACGGAGCAGGGCGCCACGGAGGTGGACGTGGTTGCTGCCGCCGGTGGACGTGCGGACCACGCCCTCGCCAACCTCTCGGTGCTCCGTCTCTTTCGCGGCCGGGCGGCGGTCCGAATAGTCGACAACTTGTTCGAAATCAGCCTGGTGGAAGGTGAGGCTACAGTGGACGCGCCCGCCGGCACCGTCATCTCGCTCGTCGCCATCGGCCAGGCGGAGGGCGTGACAACCACCGGATTGCGCTGGAACCTCGCCGCCGCTGCGCTCGCATTTGGCCCCCACGGTATCCATAATGAGATCGCCGAACCGCCCGCGCGCATCGTCGTGACTTCTGGCGATCTCCTGCTCTTCCGGGGGCGGTGGGTGGAAAAGCACGCGTAAAGGGCCGACGAGCCGCCCGTCACTTCGCAGGCCCGCGCAACATATATCTCACGTCAGGCGAAACGCCCGACCGGCCCGAACGGGACCGCACTAAACAGGAGATCATTCAGAATGTTCAGCGTTCTCAACAGCAAGCTGCTTTCCATCGGGGCCGCCTCGATCATCGCCTTCGGTGTGATTGGCGTCGCCTCGGTGGCCCTCGCCGACGAGCCGCCCGTCGCGGCAGGACGTTCGGGGTCGGCTCCCGGCCACTCGAAGGAGAAGGCCCACAAGCTAGGGAAGCTCGTCGCGGGCACAACCCTCAAAGACGCCGGCGTGACGAAGGAAGAACTCAAGCAGGCGGCGACCGAGGGGAAGACCGTCGGCGCAACCATCACCGCGTACGGCGATAAGTCCATCTCCCAGGTGCAGGCCGCCGCCGCCGCGGCGCTCGAAGCGCGCCTCACGGCAGCGATCGCCGAAGGCAAACTCACTTCGGCGCAGGCCGAGACCATTCGCACTGCAGCGCCCGCCGCGTTCGACAAGCTCATGGCCGCCAAGGTCGGGGAGCATCACGATGACGGCGACGACGAAGGTGAGGGCAACGGGCCTCACCACCAGAAGCTCGCCGTGGTGGGCAAGCACGCGCTCAAGACCGTCGCCGAGACGCTTGCGATCGAGCCGAAGGCGCTCGCGGAACAGCTTCGAGCTGGCAAGACGATCAACGAGGTCGCTGGCTCGCAGGCGGGTGCGGCCACCCAGGCCCTCACCGCTGAGGCGAATTCGGCGATCGATAAGGCCGTGGCCGCTGGCAAGCTGCCCGCCGACAAGGCCGCCGAGGCCAAAGCAAAGGCCGCCGAACGGATCGAGGAGTTCGTATCGGAAGCGCATGTTCCAGGTAGCGAAGGGCACGCCAAGGGACCTAAGCCAGGGCGCGGCCCGAAGACTAAGTAGCCTCCGCCTAGCGCGGAACACTAGAGTGGCCCGTCGCGAGACGGGCCACTTCGTTTTTGACTACGCCGTCTGGTTGCGGCGCTTTAACCACCGCGAGATGATCGGCCAGGCCATCATGAGCAGCCAGATCAGTCGAAGCATGGGTGAACCCTCCTGAGGCGGCGCACTGGCGTAGTTAGCCGGGCCTGCGCGCCACCCGCTTGTTGATAGGAGAAGCGTAGCGTGAGCGCGAACCCGCCCGACTCTCTCTCTTTCGCAATTCGTTGCAGCCCTATCGCGAATCTCCGCGCATCCTCGCCTGGGCCCGCGATCTGTACGACGTTCGAAAGCTCCGAGGAGCCGCGTCGGGTACCGCCGCAACGCCCCCACGGTTATCCTTCGGTGGTGGAAGAGACGAGCCAGCGGCGGGATCGCGCCCAGGAAGATCACTCCAGCACGGCCTCGCTCAACGCGGAGTCGACGGTCGTCGAGCAGAACATCGAAGAATTGGCCGAAGCCCGAAAGCGCTTCGAGGAGTCCAAGTCGCTGCAGGACCGCGGCGCGGACCTCATCACCCGATTCTCGGGCAGCATGCTCTACGTCTACCTGCATATCGTCTGGTTTGCCGCCTGGATAATCGTCAACCTCGGGTGGGTTGGACTCGCGCCCTTCGACGAGTTCCCCTTCGGGCTGCTAACCATGATCGTCTCGCTCGAGGCGATTTTCCTGAGCACCTTCGTTCTGATCAGTCAGAACCGCTCCTCCGCGCTTTCGGACAAGCGGGCAGACCTGGACCTTCAGATCAACCTGCTCGCGGAACGGGAAGCGACCAAGTTGCTCAAGCTTCTCGAGGCCATCGCTGAAAAGGTCGGCGTGTCGCTGGATGACCCGGAGCTCGAAGAGCTGAAGGAGGACGTCAACCCGAGGCAAGTGATGGATGAGCTGGAGCGGCGCGAAACCACCGAAGACAAACGCGGCAG
>JBDSEP010000213.1:0-5901 GCA_039919985.1 Tepidiformaceae bacterium
AGGGACTCCGATGACAGAGCTGACTCATGGACGGGGCGCGGCGATCGAACCAGTGACCCTGGAGGGTCGCTTCGTGCGACTCGAACCGCTCGAACTGCGTCACATCCCGGGGCTCGTGCTCGCTTCAAGCGAACAGCGCGAAACGTATGGCTGGACGTTCGTGCCGGATGGCACCGATGCGATGACCGAGTACGTGCAAACTGCCATCGACTTGCGCGAAGGGCGCCAGGCCATCCCGTTCGCCACCTTCGATCGGGTCTCAGAACGACTTGTGGGGTCGACCCGATTCGCAATGTTCGAACATTTCGACTGGCCGCGCGGCAATCTCGCCCAGCGTGGACTGGAGTTCCCCGACGGCGTGGAGATCGGCTGGACGTGGCTCGCCGCCTCTGTTCAGCGCACCCCGATCAACACCGAGGCGAAATACCTCATGCTCGGGCACGCTTTCGAGACGTGGCGTGTGCACGTCCTCCGGCTGAAGACCGACCGCCGAAACGAGCGCTCGCGAGCAGCCATTCAGCGCATCGGCGCCTCCTTGGATGGCGTCGTGCGGGCGGACCGCCCTGGGAGTGACGGCACGCTCCGCGACACCGCCTTCTACTCGATGGTGGAGGCCGAATGGCCTGCAGCGAAAGCAGCGCTCGAGGCTCGGCTTGCGCGCTGACGGCGACCGAAGGGCCGCGTCCACCACGCCGGCTGGTGACCGGTGACCGGCGACGAAAGCCGCGCGAAACGAGCCGCCTCAGCCCCTAAGAGGGCAGCGTCGATCTCCCTGCGTCGGTCGTCCATATATGCCTTGACGAGCAGTTCCAACATGGCTGCCTCCTTCGTTCTTCCGCATTCACCGTTGCAGGTGAATGTGAACGGCAGGCGGCGGTCGCGTGAACGGCGGATGAAGAGTGGCGAGTCCGATACGGGACGGGTTACTCCGCGGCGTGCGTCCCCACTGACCGAAGGGGCGATGTTCTACGAAGGTGAGATCGGAAGTCCGCGGATAACCGCCAAATGGTGGCGGCGAGCTAGCGGGGAGCGGCGGCCCGCTCGGCGGCGTTCACCGTATTCAGAAGCAGCATCGCGCTTGTCATCGGGCCCACTCCGCCCGGCACAGGAGTAATCCAACTCGCCTTTTCCTTGAGTGCGGGGAAGTCGGCATCGCCAACCAGCCGCCAGCCTCGCTTGCGCGAAGGGTCGTCCAGGCGGTTGGTTCCCACATCGATCACCACTACTCCCTCGCGCACGATCTCCGCCGTCAGCGTATTCGGGCGACCGGCTGCCATTACCACGATGTCCGCCTCGCGCGTGTACCTCGAAATATCCGGCGTACCGGTATGGCAGATGGTAACGGTGGCGTTCGCCCCGCTCGCCTTATTGCTCAATAGCACGGCGAGCGGCCGCCCAACGAGAGTCGAGCGTCCCACCACCACGACGTGCTTGCCCGCCGGGTCGTTACCGGTGCGCGTCAGCAGTTGCAGGACACCATGGGGAGTGCAGGGCCAGACGCCATCGGCCTCGCCACGAAGCAATCGCCCGAGATTCAGCGGGTGCAACCCGTCGACATCCTTGGTCGGGGGCAACGCATCGAGAATCGCGAGTTCGTTTATCTGTTTCGGCAGGGGCAGTTGCGGGAGGATCCCGTGAAATCGGTCATCGTTCTTGAGGCCCGCCACGAGTTCGAGCAGTTCCGCCTGGGTTGTCTCGGCGGGCATGCGAAAGGTCTCGGCGAAGATTCCCGCATCGGCGCAGTCCCGCGTCTTGATCGTCACATAGCTGATGGACGCGGCGTCGTCGCCAACGAGAATTGCGGCCAACCCCGGAATCACGTTGCGATCGCGCAGTGCAGCGACGCGCGCCGCGACCTCCGCCTTAATGACGCCCGCAATCGCTTTGCCATCGATAATCTGTGCCGTCATTCCCACAGTTTAGGTGACCCGCGCGAACGCGCCCGACCACGCGCGCTGCCGGGCGCGCGAAGCGTCCCTGTCCCGTAGGATCGTGGGCTATGGCGACCAAGTTTGCCGTTGGCATCGACATCATTGAGATCGAACGAGTAGCAGACGTCATCGCCAGGCATGGTGACCGCTTTCTGCAACGTATCTACACCGCAGACGAGATTACCCATTGCCGTGGTCGAGTCCCGGAGCTCGCTGCGCGCTTCGCTGCGAAGGAAGCGGTCATGAAGGCTCTCGGCACTGGCGTCCGCGGGGTCGGCTGGCGGGACATCGAGGTGCTGCCGAACCGACGCGGTAAGCCGCTGGTGTTTCTCTACGGGCGCGGCGCGGTTCGCGCAGAACAGATCGAAATGCGCGCCCTCGAAATTTCCCTCACCCATTCCAACGAATTCGCAATCGCTTCGGTCGTGGGAGAACGCGCGATGACCGACGCGGAAGACACCCCGCGACGAGGCGAGGCCGCGCTCAGGCTGATCCGCGAAAAGGGCCTGCGATGAAGCTCGTTACCGGCGCCGAGATGCGCGAACTCGAGGCGGCTGCGGTGGCCGCTGGCACCACGGAGTCGCAGCTCATGCAGGAGGCCGGGCTGGCCGTTGCCCAGGAGGCCTGGATGCTCCTCGGGACGCTCGAGGGTCGCCAGATCGTCATCCTCGCTGGTCCCGGGAAGAACGGCGGCGACGGGCTCATCGCCGCTCGCCATCTGAGCGACTGGGGGGCCGGCGTCGCAGTCTATGCGCCGCTTGGGCGCGCCGAGGACGCCGACCTGGAGGAGCTCGCCGCTCGGGAGATCGAGGTCGACCATGGGGCGAGCGACGACAACGTCGCGCGGCTGCGCGAGATACTTGGAAGCGCGGACCTCGTGGTCGACGCTCTGCTTGGTATCGGCAACAGCCGCAGTCTGGCGGGAGACGCACCGCTCGGGCTCGCGCTGGCAGCGCTCGCGGACGCTCGCAAGGCATTCAACCCGCCGAAGATCGTGGCGGTGGACCTGCCCAGCGGAGTGGATGCGGATTCCGGCGCGGCAGACGCGCTCACCGTGCCGCCCGACATGACTGTGACGTTTGGCCTGCCAAAGGTTGGGATGTACCAGTCTCCCGCGAGCGCCCTCGTGGGCCGCGTCCAGGTGATAGACATCGGCATCCCGAAGGAAGCGCAGGATGGGGTTCGGCTCGAACTGCTGACCGCGCGGTGGGCCCGCCAGACTCTGCCGGATCGCCCGGAAGACGCGAACAAGGGCACGTTTGGCCGTGTGCTGGTGGTGGGCGGAAGCCGAAAGTACATCGGCGCGCCCCGGCTCGCGGCGCTGGCGGCCTACCGCGCGGGCGCGGGGCTCGTCACGATCGCCTGCCCCAAGGGGCTCATCCCGAGCATCGCCCCCGCCCTGCCAGAAACCACCTGGCTGACGCAAGGGGAGAGCGAAGAGGGCACGTTGCCCGGGGAGACGGCGATCGCTCTCCGAGCCGAGCTGCATGGATTCTCGACGGTGGTTTATGGGCCCGGAATGGGCGACACCGGAGACACCCGTGCCCTCACCTGGGCCTTGCTACCGGACTTCGCTCTCGAGCTTGCGCGGGGCAGCGTCATTGATGCGGATGCATTGAACGCGCTCGCCGCGATGCCGGACGGTGCGCAGCGGACGCCAGCGAACGCCGTGCTTACCCCACATCCCGGGGAGATGGCACGGCTCTTGGGCACAACAGTCGCCCACATTCAATCGCGCCGTCTCGCCGCTGCGCGCGAGGCAGCCGAGCGGTACGGCTGCACGGTCGTGCTGAAGGGTGCGCACAGCATCGTAGCCGGCCCGGACGGCCGTGCGGCCCTGAGCCCATTCTCGAATCCGTTGCTGGCGACCGCCGGTTCCGGCGACGTGCTGGCTGGGATGATCGGGGGCTACCTCGCGCAGGGCCTACAACCGTTCGAGGCCGCGTCGCTCGGCGTCTACCTCCACGGCGCGGCGGGCGAATCGCTGCGCTTGGAGCTTGGTGAGTCTGGCCTCTTGGCCAGCGAGCTGGCGGATCGTATCCCACGCGCGACGAAGGATATTGCCAACCTGTGATGTACACTCGGCTTCAATACGTGACTACCTTCGAGCACTTCCTTTGAGCAGACGCGTCGTTGTTACCGGCATCGGAATGATTACCGCCCTGGGCCACAACGCCTGCGATAACTGGGAGGCGATGGCCGCCGGTCGTTCTGGCATCGCACCGATCACGCTCTTCGATGCCACCGGCTACGACTCACGCGTTGCTGGCGAAGTCAAGGATTTCGATCCCGGCGAATATATGGAACGCAAGGAAGCGAGACGAGCCGACCGCGTCACCCAGCTAGCGTTCGTAGCGGCCAACGAAGCACTCGCCCAGAGCGGCTACGACCCTTCTTCTTCGAACGGCGAGGACTTCGCGGTCATCGTCGGGACGGCCATTGGCGGCATCACCAGCCTGATGGCCGAATACGACACGCTGCGCGAAAAAGGGCCTTCCCGCGTAAGTCCGTTCCTCATGCCGATGATGCTTTCGGATATGACCAGCGGCCAACTGAGCATCAAGTTGGGCGCTCGCGGCGTGAACTATTGCCTGGTGAGCGCCTGCGCCAGCGGTGCCGATAGCATCGGCGAGGCGGCGAATATCATTCGACGGGGAGACGCCGAAGTTGCGCTGGCCGGCGGGACGGAAGCCGCCGTCACTCCGATCTCCATGGCCGGCTTCTCCGCCGCAAAGGCGTTAACCACGAGCAACGACGATCCCGGGTCCGCCTCGCGACCCTTCGACAAAGCGCGCGACGGCTTCGTCATGGGAGAGGGCGCGGGCATCCTGCTGCTCGAATCCGAAGAGCACGCCAACGCCCGCGGCGCGCGCATCCTCGCCGAACTTGCCGGCTACGGTGCCACCAGCGACGCGTTTCACATTACCCAGCCGGACGAAAACGGAGAGGGTGCTTCGCGGGCCATGCGGATGGCGCTTAAGCAGGCCGGGCTTTCTCCCGATGAGATCGAGTACCTCAACGCCCACGGCACCTCCACGGTCATGAATGACAAGCTCGAGACGCTCGCCATCAAGAAGGTCTTCGGAGATTACGCCTACACCCTGCCGATCAGCTCCACGAAATCGATGACCGGTCACCTGCTCGGCGCCGCTGGAGCCGTGGAGGCCGCAGTATGCATCCAGGCGATGCAACACAGTGTCATCCCGCCGACGGCGAACTACCGCACGCCAGACCCGGAGTGCGACCTGGATTACGTGCCTAACGTGGCCCGATCGGCCGGGATTGAGGCGGCGATGACCAACTCTCTCGGGTTCGGCGGGCACAACGCGAGCTTAGTCTTTCGCCGCTACCGTCCGTCGTGAGCGCTTGACCGCGCTGCTGGGACGCTCTCAGACCCGTTGGCGTCTGCGCGATCCGTACGCCGCGCAGAACGGCATCGCCCGCTTCCCCAGGATTGTGGCGACGGTGCTTGCTGCCCGCGGAATCACCGACCGCTCCGCCGCCGACCTCTTCTACAAACCGCACCTGGCCGCGGAGCATGACCCACTCCAACTGCCGGGGATGCACGAGGCGATCGCGCGGGTGCAGTCCGCCATTGCCGCCAAGGAGAGCATCGCTCTCTTTGGTGACTTCGATGTGGACGGCGTGACCTCCGTTGCGGTGTTGCACCTCGGGCTGCGGGCGCTCGGCGCCAGGACCGTGAACTACATCCCGGACCGCTTCAGCGAGGGCTATGGACTGAACATGGGCGCGGTCGCCAAGCTGCGGGCGGGCGGTTGCTCGCTGCTTATCACGGCCGACTGCGGCATCAGCTCCGTCCCAGAGGTGGCGTACTCCAACACCCTCAGTCTCGATGTCATCATCCTGGACCACCACACTGTGCCGGAAGAGATGCCGGCGGCGGTGGCGGCGGTCAATCCCAAGCGCCGTGATTCGCCCTACCCGTTCGATGAACTCGCCGCCGTGGGGG
>JBDSEP010000220.1:0-8741 GCA_039919985.1 Tepidiformaceae bacterium
GAAATCGCGAGCTCGACGAGGCCGCGGTCCAGCGACGTACGCTCCCAGAGCATGGCTCCAAGACCGCGCAGCCGCCGCGAGAGTTCGGGATTCAGGAGCCACGGATCGAACGGTCCACCCAACGAGCTGTTGGCCAGGGGCTTTCGGTTCCGGGCGAAAGAATCGTATTCGGCCTTCTGGTCGTCGGTGAAGGTTGTCGGGTCTGCGAGTGTTTGACGAGTCACTTTGTCCTCCTTCGGGCGTGATTCTAGCGGCGCGGTTGCGCGGGCGGGCAACGAGGCAGAGATTGGCTCGCAGTTCGAGTGACCACCTTTTGGCACTCAAGCCGTCGACCCGCTGGTCCCACCGATGGTCGAATGCGTGGTCTGCGCTGGGTGCACCGGCATGGCCGTGGACGGTAGGATTTGCGGATGGGCAATGCGGCCAAGCGATGGACCGGGAGGATTGGTGACGGAACGTAAGTTGATGACCGAGAGCGACGCCGTCTCACGATTTGTGGATGACGGCGACAGTGTCTACGTGGGCTATACGGCCGCGGCCTACGGACTCTGCCGAGAGGTGGTCCGGCAGCGGAAGACCGGGCTGGAACTGATCGGCGGTTCCGTGGGGCCGCAAGGGACGATGTTGATCATGGGCGGCTGTGCGGACCGTGTGCGCAGCGGCTACGTGGCTGCCGCGCTCCGTCCGGGCGCGGTGCAGGAGATGATGAACAGCGGCAAATTGAAGTATGAGGACTACAGTAACCAGGCGATTGCGCTGATGCTGATGGCTGGCGCCCTCGGGATCCCTTTCATCCCCACCCGTTCGTTCCTGGGGACGGACTACCTTGACCGACGCAACGTGGAACATCCCGGAGCCTACCTGGGCGAGAAGAAGTGGAAGGTGATGGAATCGCCGTTCGACGGACAGCAGTTCGTGGCACTCCCGGCGCTTCGACCCGATGTCTGCTTGCTCCATGCGCAGCGTGCCGACGAGTTCGGCAATGTGCAGAGCTGGGGCCACCAGGGCGACGCGAAATGGGCCTATTGGGCCGGGAAGAAGGTGATCGTCTCGGTCGAGGAGATCGTCCCCCACGAGCAGGTGCTCGAGGACCCGGGCCGGACTATCGTGCCGGGCTTTCGCGTGGCGGCAGTGGTGCACATGCCGCGTGGCGCGCACCCAAGCGGGGCAATCGGTTACTACGACTTCGACTACGCATTCCAGGGCGTAAGCGGCATGCACCGGATGAGCTTGAGTGACGAGGCGTGGCGGACCTTCGCCGACGAGTGGATTTATGGTCTTGCCGACCACGCGGCCTACATGGAGCACTACCGCGAACGATTCGGCGACCAGAACCTGGCGAGGACGGACGTTGACTCCGGCCCTTCGCCCCAGCCGGGCGTCAGGTATGGATACGCGAGCGAGCTTCCGTTCCGCATGGAGGACCAGCCATGACGGAGTACACGCTGGCCGAGATGATGTGCGTTGTCGCCGCGCGCGAGATGCCCGCGGAGGGCGTGGTGATGCTGGGCATGGGGCTCCCGGTGCTGGCGGGGACACTGGCGAAAATGATGCACGCTCCTAATTTGAGCATTTGCACCGAGGTGGGGGCGTTCGATTGGGAGCCAGCGGCGGACGTCCCGCGAGCTTCGATCGGGATCCACGACTTCCTGCTGAACGCTGGTGCGGCGATGGTCTCAGACATGGTCGATGCGCTTGGCACGTTGCTCATGGGCGGGAATGTGGACCTGGGCATCCTCTCGGCGGCGCAAGTGGATCGCTTCGGAAATCTGAACACGCTGGTGATTGGGGACTACCTCGCGCCCGAGCGCAGGCTGGGAGGGACTGGCGGAAACACAGAGATAGCCTGTCTTGCCAAGCGCGTGTTGACGATCATGCCGCAGGAACGGCGACGCTTCGTCCCGCGAGTGGACTTCAACACCAGCCCGGGTTACATCTCCGGTCCCGGTGCACGACGCAGCGCCGGCCTCGATCGGCAAGGCCCGAACGCGGTGGTTTCGACATTCGGCGTGTTTGGGTTCGAAACGCCGGACGGCGGGGAAAGCGGCTCCTGCGAGATGGTGCTGGAAGCGGTCTTCCCGAATATCGAACCGGATGTGGTGCAGATTGAGACCGGCTGGGCGCTTCGCGTAGCGCCAACAGTGCGCCAGCTCGCACCACCAACCGAGGAAGAACTCGCACTTCTACGGAGGCTCGATCCGTACCAGTTCTACCTTAGCCCGGGCCGCTACTAGGCTCGCCGCGGTAGGCGAATGCGGGCGGTCCCGGGCATCAGGACCGCGCCTGTGTCGTCCTCTTCCCAAACTTCGAGCGAGACTTCGTCGCCATCGATTGACGTTACGCGCCCGCGGAACGTGAGGTCTCGTTCGGGGAAGGCCCGCCCGCGATTCTGCCATGCGAGGCTGAGCACCCGGCCCCCTGGTCCAACCCAATCGGTTACGAACTGGCACAGCCATGCGCCCTGCAACGGCCCATGAACGAGCAGATCGGGATGACCTTCAACGGCGGCGTAGTCCCGATCGTAATGGATGCGGTGCGGGTTATTGGTGGCGGCACTGAAGAGGAAGAGCTGGGCACGGCTGGCGTTCTTGACCACCGGCGGCAGCTCCTGCGCGATCGCAACGTCCTCGAGATGCCTCTGGGCGGTCATCGGGCGATGCTCCTGCCGATGGCCCGTGCAACCACTCGCCCATGCTGGTTCGTGTAGGTTGTCTCGGTCATTTGCAGGACGAAGGCGCCGGAACTTCCGCTCTTTTCATCCAGTGATTTCAAGCGCGTCTCGGAGGTAATCGTGTCGCCAGCCAGTACCGGCTCGAGGAAGTCCCAATCCTCGCCGCCGAACATCACGCGTTTCACGTTCAGGGCAACCTGTCGCCCGCCGCCGCGGTAGAGCCCATCGGTGCGTACTGCGCCCACGGGCCTGGCGGGGGCGAGCGCCCATGCCAGGAAAACAGGGGGCACGAGTGTTTCTGCATAGCCCGCATCGCGGGCGGCCGTTTCGTCGAAGTAGAGAGGGTTGAGATCGTCGGCGGCGAGGGCGAACCGCTGGGCTTCTTTGGCCGTGATGGTGGCAGTGAGCGGCTCGCTCAGCAGTTTGCCGACCATCTGGCGAGTCTCTTCAGGAACGAGCGAATCCCCGGCCATTTGCAGGGCTCCCTGGGTGAGGTTGGGGGAATCGTAGCAGCGTTTGGCGGGGCAGTGGGCGGGCCAGTAAACTCAGCGACTACAGCGCGTAGCACTGGCCTTGTTCGGGGTCGATGCTGGGGGCGAGTTCGCACGACCGACGTACAGTTGAGGACGGGGGCAGGCATGGATGGAGTCCACGCCTGCTCCGTGCTGATCCCTCGACACGACGCGCTCATCGTGTCGTGCGTCGTTGAGAACTCACGGATGCTCCGAGGAGTTGGAATCGTCCAGCCGAAAGTAGACAGCCCCTGCGACGGTCCAGACTGCGACGAAGATGTTCAGCCGCTCGGCCGCCCCCTTGAGCCTTCGCCTGACGGTGCGCGATGTTTCCCCGTCCACTGAGACCAGGCGGCCCACCTCGCCGGGCGCGATGGCGAGTATGAAGCGTTCGAACTCGGAATTAGAGCTCAGAGTCGCCCGACGCTGTGCGAAGCGTCGAGGGGCGTCTGCCCTAAAACACAGCGGTTTGCAGTGCACGTTCGCGGTTTGCTCGAAGCGAAAGCGGTGGAGCATGTCAGGTACGGAACGGCGCAATAGCTTCTGGCAATAGCAACAGGGGAGCTCGACAACGTTGCAGTCCTTGCAGAGGTTGGGAGTTCGCTGGACGCGTCCGCAGAGGCACTCGTAACGCGGCGGGCATGGGCGAGAAGGTGGTCGCACGACGACAAAGAAGCGTCGGGCAGGCCTTGGCCGCAGGAACCGAGACAAACAAGCGGCGCTTAGTCGTCATCCTGTCTCCTCCCGGGGCCGGGCATCGCGAGCGAGGCCAGCTCCCGACTGAGACGTAACGTCCGAGCGGGGACCCGAACGCCGCATGTGCCTAGGCAAACTAACGTATCGCGAGAGGATGGGTTGCGAGCCGGCGACCGCGATTCATTCTTCCCGTGGCTTCACGTTGAAGATGTTCGTGTGGCGCACGCGGGCGTACTCGTTGCCGTTGACATCACGGTAACTGCCATCGAACACCGCACAATGGTGGCCGTGTCGCTCGTAGGCGCGGACAAAGTGTCCGGTGAGCACGAGCTCGGTGCCGACGGGGATGCGCTTGAGATTCTGGACGTGGCTGCTGATGTGGATGGAAGGCTTGCCGTAATCATAGGAGTAGGAGAGGAGCCTCATCATGTGCCGCGCGACTGCCCAAGGATGTACGATCGCGTTCGCGCCTACGTAGAGCGGGTTCTCCTCGCGCAATTGTTTGTCGACGGTCTCGCGGGCTTCCTCGGGGGTGATCTTAACCGGCATGGTGAGAAGGTCTTGGCTGACGGGCGCGTTAGCAAGCGTGAGGCGCTCGAGGTTCTCGCGCGGGGGGTCGGCCGGCATTCGGTTGGAGAGCTCGTAAATGTCGGCGAACGGCGCGTCGCCCAGGCCGAAGCTTGCGCGGATGCAGACCTCCCCGTCCTGCTTCGTTGCCGTCATCTCCCATTCCCCATTGTCGCCGGCGACCGCCTCGATCATCATCTTATCCCCTGGGTAGGTGGGACGCTTGAAGTGGACTTCGACCCAGCCGTGATCGAGCCAGCCCTCCCCGACAGCTGTCAGGATGGTGGGGATGCACCAGCCATATAGGGTGACGCCGCCCACAAGCGCGGCCTTGAATCCGTACTGCTGGGCACCGTCGGCCGCGTGGATCTTATTGGGGAGAGTCGGGTCATTTGGGTTCGCCATCCATGCGGTGAAGTGGTTCTCGATTGTGGTTGCTTTGGCCAAGGATCGCCTCCTTTTGTGGTTACCGCCCACCGAGCCAGTGGGCAAGCACATCGTCGTTGTCGATTCCGGGCCTCGCCGGCGCAGGCCGAACCACGGGTGTGGGGCCGCCTTCGAGCCGGTAGGTCCGGCCTGGCACTCGAAGTGTTTCGCCCCTAGGTCCGGTGACCTCGCGCAGAAGTTGCCTAGCATCGAGCTGAGGGCAGGCGAATAGGTCGTCTATGGACTGCACGAGCGCGAAGGTCATGTGCATCTTCTCCGCTTCTTCGAACCACTCTTGCGCGCTCTTGCGCCTGAAAGGCGGGACGAACAGTTCTACGAACTGGTCGTAGTTCGCCATGCGCGACTCGGCGGTCTGGAACCGCTCGTCGGCAAGCTCCGGTTCGTCCAGAAGTACCGCTATTCCGTCCATGCGCATGGTCGCCACCGCGCCGGGAGCGCAATACACGAATCGGTCGCTGGCCGGGACCATTCGCAGGCCGCCCTTGATGCGCGCCTCCCGCCTCGGGACTTCGCCGAAGTAGACGAAGGCGCTCTGTTGGCCGAAGGTGTGCATCGCCATAGCCTCGACCATCGAGACATCTGTGCGGCGGACGGTGTTATCGCGACGAGCCACCAGCATGGCGGCGAGCGTCGCGCAGGCCGCTGCAACGCCACCAGTTAGAGCGCCCTGATACGGCGGAAGCTGCATCGGTGGCTGGTCCCATTCGCCGGTAAGGAACAAGAGCCCGCTCGCCGCCTGGACGATAAGTTCGGTCGATGCCCACCCCGCCTTCGGGCCCACCAGCCCGAAACCGCTTAAGGAGGTGACTACGAAACGGGGCATGAGCGTTTGGTATGCATCCGCCGGGAGACCGGCTTCGGCCAAACCAGCCGGGGAGAAGTCTCCGAGAACCGCATCCGCGGCGCCCGCGAGCCGTCGCAGGGACGGCTCGTCCAGGGACACGCCCCGTTTCCCCTGATTGACGAACGAAAACGCGCCGCCTTCACCCCCGCCCCAGCGTGAGCCGCGAGCGCGGAGCGGGTCTCCACCCGGCGGCTCATGCTTTACCACGTCCCAACCGGCCTCGGCGAGCAGCTTGCTCGCATAGGCAGCTCCGACTCCGGCTGAGACATCCAACGCGCGCGGCCGGGGGGTCATTCGGCTCTCCCGGCCCGTGCAGCAGCGTCTTTCCATCGCCCGAAATTGGGCTCAACGCGGCTCAGTTCGCCACGTTCCACTCGGATCTCACTTGATTCGCTGGGGCGCGAACCCGCGATCGGGGTCAATTCACCCACCGTCTCAGCTTCGAAGAGGGCTCGCACCTCTTTCTCGCTATAGCCCGCGACGTCGCGGAGGATCTCCGCGCTGTCTGAGCCAACGGAATGCGATTCTTTCCCGGGCACCGCTGGGCCGCCACCCCACGCGGGCCCCATGTGCGGGAATGTACCCTCGTAGCCCGGCAGCTGCCGGGCTACCAGCGCGAAGTAGCGGCGTGCCCAGAGGTGATCGTCCGTCGCAATGTCGCTGGCGTCAGCGACCGCGGTCGCCGGCACGCCAAATGCTTGCAGGCGCGCTGCGATGTCCAGCGCAGACTGTCCCCTGACGGCGGCCGCGAAGGTCGTGTCCGTCAATTCAGGCAGTCCGAGTGCGGCCGCGGCGGCTGGCGCCTGGTCAGCAGTCACTGCGACCGCGACGTGGCGGTCGGGGCCAATGCACTCGAAGACGCCGTGCAGCACGTAGTTGGCCTCGTGGTTCGCACAGCGGCTCGGCTCGGCACCAAGCTGGCGCTCTGCGAGCACGGTACCGAGTTGAGCGACCTGCGTCTCGTAGAGGGAAATGTCGATGTGCTGGCCTTCGCCCGTGCGATCCCGGTGGTCGAGGGCGGCGAGGATAGCGAACACAGCATTCAGGCCGCACGTCGCGTCGGCGTAAACGATCGTCCCGGGGCGGCCTGGCCAGCCGTCGGGGTCGCCGATGAGTAGATTGTGTCCAGAAACCGCTTCAGAGCCGGGTCCGAAGAGTGGTCGCTCTCCCCATGGACCGCTCGTGCCGAAGCCAGTGAGTGACAGGTAGATGACTGATGGGTTCACTGCCTTCACGCGTTCGTAGTCGATGCCGAATCGGCGCACGACCCGCGGCGTGTAGTTGTGGGCGACAATGTCGGCTTTCGCGGCTACGCGCAGGAAAGCTTCAGGTCCGCCAGGCGCCGCAAAATCGATGGCCAGCTGTCGCTTATTGCGAGTCAGGTCGATCTGCCCGAGGCCGCCTTCGCGCCGCTTGTGCGACTGCACTCTTATTACCTCAGCGCCCAGGTCGGCGAGATGCCGCGTCGCGAAGGGCAGCGCGACCGCCTGCTCCATGGCGAGTACTATGATCCCGTCAAGCACGGCCTCGTTCACGTTGATCCCCTCCGCGAACTTCCTCGGATCTCCCCGCGGTGACGTCTGCAGGCTGTGGTCTTCAAGTGCGCTACGCCTTCCGCTGGCGCGGGTCTAGGGCGTCGCGAAGCGCGTCGCCCAGGAGATTGAACGCGAGGACTAGTGTGAAGATTGCGACGCCCGGGGCGATCGACAGCCAAGGGGCGATTTCGATTAATGGAGCTCCCTGGTTGAGAATTCCTCCCCAGGTGGGCGTTGGTGGCTGTACGCCCACACCGAGGTAGCCGAGCGACGCCTCCGCGAGGATCGCAAACCCAAGACCAAGCGTAGCCTGCACGATGAGCGGTGATAGCGCGTTCGGCAAGATGTGGCGGACCATAATGCGCCAGTCTGTTGCGCCGAGGGCGGTTGCCGCCAGAATGAAATCACGTTCCCGAAGCGACAGAACCTGACTGCGAGTGAGGCGAGCGAAGATTGGGATCGACGTTATACCGATCGCGACCATGACATTGAAAAGGCTCGGTTTGAGCACGGCTACGATCGCCAGTGCAAGCACGAGACTGGGGAACGCGGCGAGTGCATCAACGAAGCGCATGAGCACTTCATCGACCGCGCCGCGGAAGTAACCGGATAAGAGGCCGATCGGTGTGCCCAGCATCAGGGCCACGCCCACAGCGATTACGCCAACCATGAACGATACCCGGGTCCCGTATATTATCCGACTGAGGACATCGCGGCCGACCTGATCTGTGCCGAGCGGGTGTTCGAGGCTGGGTTCCTTTCGGAAGGCAGTGTAGTCCTGGTGCAAGGGGTCGTAAGGCGCCATCCGCGGAGCAGTCGCCGCGGCGACTGCCATAAGCAAGATGATTGCAAGCGCAGCGGTTCCCACCGGCTGCCTCTTAACCAGCAGTTGGATTCGCCGGGGCAGCGAAAGCTTCGACCTTCCAATTAGGATCGGTTCTGCGTGAGCCTTAACGGCCATACTGAATCCGCGGGTCCAGGACACCATAAAGGATGTCTGTCGCGAGGTTGGAAGCGATGACAGCGATCGTCGCCACAAGCACAAAACCCTGCACAACCGGTATGTCGTGCTGAAGGACCGCTGTCAGGGCGAGGCGGCCCATACCAGGGATAGCGAAAACCTGCTCGATCACAACGGTGCCGCCGACAAGGGCGCCCGCCTGAAGTCCGAGTACGGTGAGCACCGGAAGCATGGCATTGCGCACCGAATGACGCACGATGACGATGCGTTCAGCGAGGCCTTTCGCCCGAGCCGTGCGGACATACTCTTGGCTCAGCACCTCTACCATCGCCGAGCGCATTTGTCGGGTCAGCGAACCAGTCTGGTGGACGCCCAGCGTCACGGCCGGCAACACCAGGTATCTCAGCGATTCCAGGGGGTCGTCAGTGACTAAGACGAACCCTGATGGGGGGAGTACTTGCCACCACACGCCAAAAATTAGGATCAACATCAGCCCCATCCAGAACGC
>JBDSEP010000232.1:0-7059 GCA_039919985.1 Tepidiformaceae bacterium
CTCGAGGCGAGGCGCGCCGCCCCTCCACCCTTCCTCGGAGAGGCGCGGTTCTCTCTGGGAGGCGCGCCGGTCGTGGGAGTCAACTGGAGCGAAGCGGTATCCTACTGCGAGTGGCTGGGCGAAGGAGACGGAGCGCGCTACCGTTTGCCGAGCGAGGCCGAACGCGAATGGGCGGCGCGGGGCGGGTTGGGCGATGGCGACTGGCCGTGGGAGGGCGACGGGGCGGGCTTCATCGAAGCGATCAGCAGATTCGAAGGGCCACACGAACCCGGACCCGCTTGCGCGAACGGGTATGGCCTGCGCTGCATGGCGGAGAACGTGCACGAATGGTGTGGCGATTGGTACGCCCCGGATTACTACGTCGGCTCGCCGCGCGATAGCCCCAGGGGCCCGCAACAGGGCAAGCGGCGAGTGAGCCGCGGCGGAAGTTGGAGGCACCGGGAGAAGGTGACGCGGGTCAACGCTCGCTCTAGCCTGGACCCGGCGTTCCGGTATAGCGACTTCGGCTTCCGGGTCTACCAGGAACTCTGAGGGTGGAAGCCGCCGCGAACTAACGCGCGGTGTAGCCGCCATCGACGGGCAGGATGACTCCGGTGATGAAGGAAGCTTCCTTGCTGGCGAGGAAAGTGATGGCCGCTGCCACCTCCTCGGGCTGGCCCATGCGTCCCATGGGGTGCAGTTCGGTGATGTAGGCTTCGTACTCTTCGGCGCTTCTCACGAGGGAGGTCATGGGGGTCACGATGTAGCCCGGCGCGACGGCGTTTACGCGCACTCCGCGCCGCCCGTAGGTGACCGCGAACTGGCGCGTGAGGCCGACAACCCCGTGCTTGGCGGCGACGTACGCACCTGCGCCTTCCGGGACCGGCAGCTCGATATCAGTGGTTGCGGGGCTCGTGAGACCCACCAGTCCGGCGACGGACGCGGTGTTGATGATCGACCCGCCTCCGCGTTCGGCGAGCAGGGCCGCGCCGTGGAAGAGGCCGTTGTAGACGCCGGAGAGATTGACCGCGATGGTCCGTTCCCAGCCCATGGCCGCGCCCCCTATGCCCGCGTTGTTGACGATGACATCAAGCGCGCCAAGTTCCTCCACTGTTTTCTGCAGGGCGGCCTTCACGGCGGCTTCGTCCGAGACATCGAGCTGAATGGCGGAGGCACGCCCGCGATGCTCGGCGATCTGGGCGGCAGTGGTTTTGGCGGCCTCGCCGTCGATATCCGCGCACATGATGGCGGAACCGCAGTCCGCCATCCGTAGTGCGGCCGAGCGCCCGATTCCCGAACCTGCGCCGGTGATGATGGTGACGAGGCCAGAGAGATCGGGCATGCGAGAACGTCCTTGGTGGTGTGGGCGAAGCGTAGAGGGTGCCCATGCTGCCTGTCGAACTCCGCCCTGACGTGATGTGCGACGCCGGCGAAGGTGATTGCAAGCAGTCTGTAAGCCGCCGCTTCGCCCCTTCGGCTCTTCCGTGAGCGACGAGACGCTATGTTTCAGAGAGCGCCCCTTCAGGGGTCGGAGGAGACTTCAATGGCGAAGGTAAAAGATTTTATGACGACAGACGTCGTCACGGTGGGCAGCCAGGCACAGATGGTTGACGCAGCAAAGCTCATGCGTGACCACGACGTCGGCCTGCTCGCGGTCGTCGATGGCGGCAACTTGAAGGGTGTGGTCACCGACCGTGATCTCGTGGTTAAGGGGCTGGCTAGCGGCAACGGGGATTGTGCCATTTCCAAGCTGCTGACAAGCGAAGTGTTCACGTTGAACACGGACGACGACGCGGACGATGCGGAGAAGCGCATGTCGGAGCATAACGTGCGGCGCCTGCCCGTACTGGAGAACGGCAAACTCGTGGGCATGGTCTCCGTGGGCGACCTGGCAGTGCGCAGCAACGAGAAGCTCGCCGGCAAAGTGCTGGAAAACACAGGTCCTTCAAAGAAGGGCTAACTGCGAATGCCGGAGCCGCGCGGGATCTCCCGCGCCGTTCCGGCTTTGCTCGCTGGTGGAGCTACGGCGACTACTGGCGTTCGAGAAGGACGACCGGGATGCGGCGCGTGGTCTTCGCTTCGTACTCGGTGAACTGGGGCATGAGCGCAGCCTGTTGGGCGTAGAGGCGGTCGCGGTCGGCGTCGGCGGCGACGGACGCGGCGGCCTCGAACTTCTCCTTGCCGAGCTCGACGGTGACCTTCGGATTAGCGGTGAGGTTGAAGAACCAGGCCGGGCTCTTTGGTGCGCCGCCCATGGAGGCGATAATCACCACCCTGTCGCCGTCTTTGGTGTACGCGAGCGGAGTGGTGCGCTGGTCGCCGCTCCTGGCGCCGGTGGTCGTCAACAGGAGCAGCGGGAGCCCTTTGAAGACACCCGAAGTCTCTCCGTCGTTCGCACGGAACTCTTCGATGATCTGCTTGTTGAAGTCGTTCTGTTCTGCCATGTGTTCCTCCCGGAAGTGCTGGCTCGATTGTTGATCGTTGGCCGGACATTCGTCGCGGCTGGGGATCGCCGGATCAGCCGCGAGGAAGTCCGAGGCCGCGCATGGAGATGATATTGCGCTGAATTTCGCTGGTGCCGCCGCCGATCGGGCTGGTGGTGCTGTGCATGTAGAAACGCGGCAGACGGCCTTCGAGGATGCCTTCGCGAGCACGGTCCGTGAGCTGCGAGTAGAGCCCCGCCATATGCATGCCGGTGACCGAGAGGCGGACATCGAGTTCGCTGCTGAAGAGCTTGGCGATCGAGGACTCCTTATTGGGAATCTCGCCGCGCTCCTGCATCGAGATGATGCGGTAGCAGATCAGGGCCTCCACCTGGGCCTCGATCATGCGGTCCGCGAGTTCGTTGCGAAGGGCGAAGTTGACCGCACTGACCTGCTGGCCGATGGCTGATTCGCGAGCGAATCTCACGAGGTCGCGGGCGATGAGTTGATGCGCAACGCTGGTTGCGATGCCGCTGCGCTCGAAGTCCAGCGTAGTGGTAGCGAGGTACCAACCGCGGTTTTCATCCCCGAGGAGCTGGCTGCGCGGGATGCGTACGTCTTCGAAGTAGACTTCATTGAACTCATGGCTGTTGAGCATGTTGACGAGCGGCCGGACGGTGATGCCTGGCGTCTTCATGTCCATGAGGAAGTAGCTGATGCCGCGATGCTTGGGGGCACCGGGGTCCGTGCGGGCGATCAGGATGCCCATTTCGGCGTTGTGCGCGCCCGAGGTCCAGATCTTCTGGCCGTTGACGACGTAGTCGTCGCCGTCGCGGATGGCGCGGGTCTGGAGGCTGGCGAGGTCGCTGCCGGCGCCCGGTTCGCTGAAGAGCTGACACCAGCGATCTTCGCCGGAGATGATGCGAGGAAGGTACTTCTCCTTCTGTTCCTCGGTGCCGTAGACCATCATCGTGGGGCCGGCCCAGCCGTGGCCAATGCCGCCCGGCCGCGGTGCGCGCCGCCAGGCGAACTCCTCGCTGAGGATGAACTGCTCTTTCACGCTGAGTCCGCCGCCGCCATGCTCCTTCGGCCAGGCGGGCGCACCCCAGCCGTGCTCGTTAAGCTTGCCGGTCCAGCCCTTCATGAACGAAACGAAATCCGGCTCCGCACGCCCGGCACCATTGAAGAGCCCCCACTCCGTGGGCCGCGATTGGAACTGTGCGGGGAACTCGCCCTCCAGGAAGCGGCGCACCTCCAGGCGAAAGTCGTGTTCGCGGGTGTTGTCGCGGAAATCCATGGCGGGGCTCCGAGGGCGAAGGGGTCGCGCCCGTAGCATAGGCGAAAGCCAGTGGGCCGTTGGCGCCGGGTGCAGTGCTCCAGCTTTCCGCTAGAATCTGCCTCGCCGAGGAGGTGCCCATGCCCACGCTTCGCGAATACGCCGACCAGATCTGGAATGGCGAGATCGACACGGTGAACGTCGCCCATCCCATTCGCGGCACGTGGTTGACCGCCGAAGAGGTGATGGATGGGGTGCTGTACTACAAGGGGATTGCCAGCGCGAACACGCTCGACACCGGGGACGGGCTCGTGATGCTCGACACCGGGGCGACGCAGGATTCCGCGCCGCTCTTCGAGCAAGTGCGCAGATGGCGCCCGGATGCACGGCTGGCGAGCGCAGTCTTCTCGCACCACCACGTGGACCACATCTTCGGCGTCGGGCCGTTTGAGGCGGAGTCCGAGGTGCGCGGCTGGGCGCGGCCCCTGGTCTACGGCCACGAACATCTTGGACGGAATTTCGACCGTTACAAGAAGACGCTGGGTTGGAACACGGCGATCAACAAGCGGCAGTTCGCAATCGCAGCGCCGCAATACCGATTCGGGGAGCCGAGCCGCTACCCGGACGTCACCTATTCGAACTCGCTGACGCTCCGCCAGGGAGAGCTCACCTTCGAGCTCCGCCACACGCGCGGAGAAACGGAGGACGCGACGTGGACCTGGGTGCCGGAGAAGAAGATTCTCGCGCCCGGGGACCTGTTTATCTACGCCACGCCGAACGCTGGCAACCCGCAGAAGGTGCAGCGCTATGTGGGCGAATGGGCCGCCGGATTGCGGGAGATGGCGGCCCTCGGCGCGGAGCTAATGCTTCCGGGCCACGGCTTCCCGATTTTCGGCAGCGAGCGCATTCGCATGGCGCTGACAGACACCGCCGAGCTGCTCGAATCGATCGAGGGGCAGGTGCTGGCGCTGATGAACACGGGGGCCTCGCTGGATACCGTCTTGCACTCAGTGGCGGCACCGCCGACCCTGCTGGAGAAGCCTTATCTGCGGGTGGTCTACGATCACCCCGAGTTCCTGGTGCGGAACATCTGGCGGCTTTACGGCGGCTGGCATGATGGCGAGCCGGACAACCTGCTGCCCGCGCCACGGCTGCAGCAGGCTCGCGAGTGGGTGGCACTGGCCGGGGGCATTGAACGTGTGCTGGACCGCGCGGGTGCGCTGCGCGTGGAAGGGGACCTGCGGATGGCCTGCCACCTGCTGGAACTCGCGGTAATCGCAGAGCCCGGCTCGAAAGCTGCCCACGCGTTGCGCGCGGAGGTCTACGCCGCCCGCGCAGCACTCGAGACGTCGTCCATGTCGCGCAACCTGCTGAACCACGCCGCACTCTCCAGTCAGCAGGAGAAGCGCGATATCGCGGGAGGCTGGTAGGGAATCAGGCTCGCGAGGCCCGGTCACGCCCGGCGAGGGCGGTCAGCGCCCCTCCGGCCACCCGGAAGATCGTCCACTCTTCCATGGGGGTGGCGCCGAGCGCCTTGTAAAACTGGATGGACGGCTCGTTCCAATCGAGCACCGACCATTCGAACCTTGCGCAACCGCGCTCCAGAGCCACGCGCGCGAGTTCCACGAGCAGCGCTTTGCCGTAGCCGTGGCCGCGCATCTCGGGCCGCACGAAGAGGTCTTCGAGGTAGAGCCCGGGCTTCCCGGCCCAGGTGCTGAAGTTGTGGAAGAAGAGTGCGAAACCCGCGCTCTCGCCCTCGCTGGTTTCAGCGAGGATGACCTCGGCGTAGGGGCGTGGCCCGAAGAGATGCGTGCGTAGCTCGTGGCGCTCGAAAACCACGGCGTGCGGCTCGCGCTCATACTCGGCGAGGCCGTGGATCAGTTCGACGATCGTGTCGAGGTCGGATTCGGTCGCCGGACGGAGCGGCATGTGGCTAGCCTCGCACCAGTTCGACGAGCGAGACCCGGGCACCCTCCCGGGCGATGCGCGTGACCATCGAGCGTCCGCTCATCCCGGCGGCCTTGAGGGTGGCGAGCATCGCATCAGCGGCAGCCTGGACGGAAGCCTCTGGGCAGATTGCCGCGATCGAGCTGCCCGCGCCACTCAGCCAGGCAGCGTGGGCGCCGGCGCTCTTCGCTGCATCGAAGAGGTCGAACATCGGGGGGAAGAGACTGGCTCGCTGACGCTGGTGGATGCGGTCGTCGGTGGCGGCGTCCAGGAGATCCATGCGGCCCGCGGCCATGGCCGCCACAAAGAGCGCCGCGCGGCCCGTGTTATGCACTGCGTCAGCCTTCGAATAGCTCTCCGGGAGCGCCTTGCGGGCCTCTTTCGTGGCCATGGAGTGGTCCGGGATTAGGATCGCCACATGCGCGCCCGCGGGATAGCTGCAGGTGGAGCGGAGGTAGTGGCCGTTCGCTTCGATGCAGACCTGCATGCCGCCGAAGAGCGCGGGGCAGGCGTTATCGCCGTGTCCCTCAAGGTCGCTCGCCACATCGAGGCAGTCGCCGTCCGTGAGGGCGTGGCCTTCGAGTTCGTTGGCGGCGATAACGCCGGCAACGCGCGCCACCGCGCTTGCGCCGAGCCCCCGGCCGAGCGGGATGGTGGTGTTGTAGCGCACCCGGATGCCGGCGGGGCCAGGCTTGCCCAGCTTCTGGTAGGTTTGGCGGATGGCCGTGAGCACCATCTTCTCGCCGACATCCTCGGTGGGCAGCTGCTCGCGGTCCGTGAAGGTGACGGTGATGGAAGCGTAGAGGTCGAGCGCCAGACCGAGGCAATCGAAACCCGCGCCGAGGTTGGCGCTGGTGGCTGGAACGCGGAGGGTAATTGCAGTTGGTTCCATGGATGTAGCCGGGCCGCTACCCGGAGGAGCGATGATAGCCCACGGCCAGCTTAGGGTCGGGG
Source organism: Tepidiformaceae bacterium (assembly GCA_039919985.1). Classification (GTDB taxonomy): domain Bacteria; phylum Chloroflexota; class Dehalococcoidia; order Tepidiformales; family Tepidiformaceae; genus PNKC01. The sequence continues at coordinate 6,580 of JBDSEP010000232.1, forward strand.
TCATGACCGCCGCAGTTCAGGACGCGAATTGCACGATGCGCTTCAGATTGGGAGGGCCACGGCGCCTGTGGAGTCGGCGGCGGATGAGGCCTGGAGCACGATCCCCCTGGCGACCAGGTCATCCACGCGGGTGGCATCGAGGCCGAATTCGCGCAGCACCTCTGCCGAATGTTCGCCGAGCACCGGAGCGCGGCGCACGAACTCGCCGCCCGCGTGGGTAAAGCGCGCAAAGGCGTGGGGCCCGGTGACCTCCCCGAACTGCGGATGGTCATAGGTATCGAAGCAGCGGTTCTCCACTGCAAAGGGGTCGTGGAACCACTCGAACGGGCGAAGCGCGGGCGCGGCGGGCACCCCGCGAGCGGCGAGCCGGTCGAGCGCCTCCTCTCGCGTGAGCGCGAGCAAAGCGTCGCCAATCTGGCTGGCGAGTGTGCCGTCAGAGGGCTCGTGCCGGGCTCGCTCGGCGATGATGCGCCCGGCCCA